>JAUVCD010000007.1 GCA_030590865.1 Myxococcales bacterium
CTGGATAGCAACCTGACCTGTGAGTACCCCTGTCTGGCCACCGGCTCGGAGGTTTGCGACAATCTCGACAACGACTGTAACGGCCAAACGGACGAGGGGCTCACGGCGCCTGCTCCGACCCAGGTCTGCGGCGTGGCACCGGCGGCGACCCGGCCTGAGTGCACCACCGGCGTGACGGTGGCGTGCCAGGGCGGCACCTGGCAGTGCACTTTCCCCAACGGGGTGTGCAATCCCACCTGCGCCGGCGCCACCGAGATCTGCGACACGCTGGACAACAACTGTAACGGCAGCTTCAACGAGAACGTGCCGGACTTCGGTTTGCCCTGCGTCAGCGACGGCGGCCTGCCTTATCCAGGCCACGGCGCCTGCCAGACCTCGGGCACCATGGTCTGCAATGGGCCGTCCGCCACCGTCTGCAGCGCCGTCAAGGATAACTGCCTGAACCTGCCAGGCGCTTGCGTGGAGGAGTGCGACGGTGTCGACAACGACTGCGACACCTTCGTGGACGAGGACAAGTGGACCGACATGGCCAACGCCAACGACGGCTACTTCGTCAAGCCGGCGGTGACCCAGGTCAACTCGGGTCACTGGATCTTCAGCTACGAGGCGAGCCGTCCGAATGCCACGACGACCAGCGCCGGGACCGGCAGCGGCTATCATTGCGCTTCGGGCTGCGGCAGCAACGCTAGCGGCACCATCCCAGTGGCCCCACCGGGTGAGCCGCTGGAAGGGACGCTCGCCTGCTCAGTGCCCAACCGGCTGCCCTGGTTCAACGCCTCGGCCGTCGAGGTGGAACAGACCTGCGACGCCCTCGGCGGCTTCGTCTGCGAGCTGCCCGACTGGCAGGATGCCTGCGAGGCGCAATTCAACTGTGACTGGGGCTACAACCCCAACACCGCCAGCTGCCAGGCCTTGGCCACAGGCACCAAGTATTGCAACCTCCACGCCTTCGACTTCGAGGGTGGCACCAGCGGCATTCAAGACGGCCTGCTGGTCACTGCCTCGGGTCAGCTGCAGAATTGCTGGGCCGATTGGGCTGGCATCTACAGCAACACCGAGGTTGCCATCTTCGACATCACCGGCAACCTGCGGGAGATCACCAAGGTGGGCAGCAACGTCTATCCCTTGATGGGCGGCGCCTTCAACTCGCCTAGCGAGTACGGCGCCACCTGCGATTTTGACTACTACGTCGTCGAGCAGGACTTCAAGCTGCTCGACACGGGCTATCGCTGCTGCTTCGGCAGCGATCCGCGGTAGGGCAGGCGGCGCGTCAACCTACCGAAGCTGGGAGGCGCCCGCCTCGGCGGGCGTTCTCTCTTGCTAAGTCTGCGTGGCTTCTGCTAAAAAGCCGCCCCCAATGGGCTCTCTGGGCCCGAGCCTCTGCGGAGAATTGAATCATGAGCACGCCCCTCGCCACTGCCAAGGAGCGCTTCGAGAGCAAAGAGAAGCTCGTCGTGGCCGTCCAAGAACTGATGACTGAGGACCTGTGGGTGTCGCGACTCAGCAAGGACCGAGGCGGCGCCCGAGACATCAAGCACGTCTCGAACGCAAAGCTCCTGAAGCTGCACGCCCTCTTGACCCAGGTCAAAGAAGAGTTCGGCACCCGGACCAAGCTGATTGACGCCATCCTCGAGCTCGAGGGGCACAGCAAGGACGAGGGCTACCGCGCCCGGCTCGAGCCCTATCCGGTGCCTCGCCTCTACGATCTGCACCAGAGCGCGAAGCGGCGCGCCAAGCGCTCGTAGCGTCCGGAGCGCGGCCGTGGCAGTCCTGGACGCCATGGGGCGCTCCGCCAACGCCCAGCCGCAAGAGCCCGTGACTCGGGTTACCTTGGGTTGGGCCCATCAGGCTTGGCTCATCTTTCACAAGGACGTGAAGCTCGAGCTGAGCACCGGTGAGGTCGTGACCACCAGCGGCTTTTTTGCGGTCTTGGTGGTCATCATCGCCTCGCTGTCCTTCTACTCGGGACACGACGCCAGCGTGCAAGTCGCGCCTGGCGTCATCTGGGTCGCCGTGGCCTTCGCCTCCGTGCTGGCGCTGAGCCGCACTTGGCAGCGGGAGCGAGAGAATGATGCGCTCAGCGGTCTGTTGGCTCTGCCCGTCAGTCGGAGCGCCATCTTTGCGGGCAAGGCGCTCGCGTTGCTCTCCTTCATTTTGGTCATCGAGCTGCTGGTGATCCCCACAACGGCCATTCTGTTTGATCTCAGCCTGGTGGAGACCGCACCGGGGCTGGTGCTCCTGTGTCTCGGCGCCACCCCTGGGATCGCCGCTGCCGGGACTCTGTTCGGCGCCATGACCGTGCGTACCGCCACACGAGATTTGGTACTCGCCAGCGTGCTTTTTCCGCTGCTCGCTCCGACGTTGCTCGCCGCGGTAGCCGGGACCCGAGCCCTGTTCGGAGGGGCCTCCCTGATCGAGCTCGGCGACTATTTTCAACTGATGGGAGCCTTCGCCGTGCTCTTCATCGTCGGTGGGCTGGGCCTGTTTGCGACCTTGATCGAAGCCTAGCTCGTCTCATCTCAGACTGCCTCAGACCCGCTGGAAGCTCGACACAGTCCACAACTGACGGTCCCAGATCTCTGGTCGCGGCGACGCTATTGTTGGTGGGCGCCCGGCCCGGCGCTGATACTGTGTCGTCATGACGCAGCAAGCGCGCGTCGGCGTCTTTGGCGGCAGCTTCAACCCTCCTCACGTGGGACACGTGCTTGCGGCTGCCTATCTGCTCAGCGTACAGGCTGTCGATCTGCTGCTCGTCATCCCGGTGTTTCGCCACCCCTTTGCCAAACAGCTGGCGCCCTACCAGGATCGTCTGGCGATGTGCCAGCTGGCCATGGAGTGGCTGCCTTCGGTGGAGGTCTCGGACATCGAAAGGCGGCTCGGTGGGGAAAGCCGCACGCTGGCCACCATCGAGGCGTTGCTGCAGGAGGAGCCCAATCGGGCCCTTCGTCTGATCATTGGCGCCGATGTGCTCAAAGACCGAGAGAGCTGGCATCGGTTCGACCAAATCGCCGAGCTCGCGCCTCCGCTCATCTTGGGGCGAGCTGGCGTCGATCATCCCGAGGCCCCCGCTGCGGTGCTGCCCGCGGTGTCGAGCACCCAGATTCGTGACCTGGTCGCTGGCGGCCACATCGCTGATTGCGGCGCGCTGTTGCCCGCGGCGGTGCAGCGCTATCTGGTTGAGCACCACCTCTATCGGGGAGCTCGGTCGTGACGCTGGGCGACGTGGTCATCATCGGTGCCGGGACGGTGGGGTCTGTCTTGGCTCGAGGCCTTCGAAAAGCAGGCTTGGCGGTCAAGCTGCGTCCCCTTCGCCGGGGGCTGCCCAAGCGGCGGGTAGAGGCCGATCTGGTCGTGTTGGCGGTGCGTGACGGTGAGATTGCCCAGGTGGCAGACCGGCTGGCGTCCGCGGACCTCTTGGGCCACCGACGGCGCACCGTTGGGGTGGTCCACTGTGCAGGCGCCCTCGGCCCTGAAGTCTTGGCGCCGCTGCGAGCGCCCCGGGTGGCGGTGGCCCAGATGCACCCCTTGTTGTCCTTTGCCGACCGGCAGGCGCCCCCACAGCTTCGCGGTGGCTACGTCCACGTCACCGGAGACAGGCCGGCTCGCCGGCTGGCAACTCAGGCCTGTCGGGCCTTGGAGATGAAGCCGGTCACTATCGAGGGGCTCGATCTCGCCCTGTACCACGCTGCGGCTGCGCTCTTGGCCAACGGCGCGGTCGCCTTGGTCGGCTCGGCTCAGGCAGCGCTCGAGACCGCTGGCGCCGATCCAGATCTCGCTGGCGCTATGCTGGCACCGCTGTTGCGCAGCGTAGCGGAGAACGTGGCGCGCCTCGGTTTGCCGGCTGCCCTGACCGGGCCGGTACGGCGCGGCGATCTGGGGGCCGTGCGTGCTCATCTCGCTCGGCTCAGTGCGAAAACGCCCGGGCAGGTGGCGCTCTACCAGGTCCTGACCACCGCTCAAGTGCCGCTGGCACGGGCGCTTGCTGGGGCGTCGAACGAAGGCCCAAATGAAGGGGCAGCGGAAAAGTACGACGCCATCGCCAAGCTGCTGTCCGATTCCCGCTGAGCCAACGCTCCATCTTGGACCAGCCGAGTGTTTGGGACGGCAATCTGTCGGCATTTCGGCTACAATTCATCACGTTGACGCCCAATCTAGGGGGTAGTCACACGGTTGGATTCCATCTTGTCTTCATCCCAAGCCAAGGTTGTCGCATCAGCGACGGTGGTGCGATCCGAAGGTGTCGCCGCACCGTCGGACCCATCCGTCCCCCGGCAGCAGGCGGACCGACCGCTGTCAGGCTTCGAGCTGCTCGACGAGCTGGCTCAAGCGCCCCGCGCCTTCGGCACCGTGTCAGTGGCCGTTGACCCAGAGGCCTTCGCACCCCTCGGTCGCCACCTCGCCCGCCGCTGTCGGCAGACCGGTCGTCGTGCCATCATCGCTGCGGCAGCGCCGGTCGCTGATGTGTGGCAACAGCTCGCGCGGAGCCTCGGGGCCCTCGAGACCGCCGCCGGACCGGGAGCGCAAGTTGACGCCATCTCGATTGCCTCCAAGCTGATCCAGGCGGCTAACGGCTGCGTTGCCGTGGTGGCAGAGCATCGCGCTACCGCTTGGGGTCGCACCCTCAGTCAAGAGCTGAGCCGGCTGGCGGCTGCCCGACAAAACCGACTCTTGCTCATCGTGCTGCGCGCACCGGTTGGTGCTGGGGCTGCGCTCCCTGAGGTGGCGTCGTCCAACATCGTCGACCGCCAGACTGCTCTCCAGGGGACGGCTGTTCAGGGGATGGGCGTCAGCAGAACGGGAGGGCTCGACGACCCAGAAGCGCCGCTCGCCATCGAGCTCGAGCTCCGCGGGTTGGCGCCTACCGACGGACGGCGCTGGTGGAGCGCCGTCGTGTCCCAGGACGAGTTCGTCAGCCAGTCGCGCTTCGGGCGCCTCGCAGCGCTGGACCGATGGTGGCAGTCCACCCGTGAGCGTCCGGTGGCCGATGAGGCCCGCAGGCCTCGTCTCAAGGGCGGGCCAGGCAAGTTGCTCGACTATGCCCGAGCTGCGCAGCAGGCGCTCACTGCCGAACAATGCGAGGCGCTGGTGTCCCTCGAGGCCCGTCAGACGCTCATCGATCGGGGACTGGTCAGCTGCGACGAGAGCGGCACCATCACCGCTCAAGACGGTGCCGCTGGCTGGGCCACCGGGGGCTCGCTGACCGCTGCACAGCGGCGTCGGCTGGCCACGGTGCTGGCAGGCCCGGCCGTGGACCAGGCGACCGGAGCGGCTCCGCAGCTAGCGGCAGCCGAGGGCGACCGCGACCCGTGGTCGATCATCCGGGCATGCGAGCTATGCGCCGAGGTGGGTGATGCGGCCAAGGCGGAGGATTACGCCTTCCAGGCTCTGCGCATGCTCAACGACTCGACGGCCCGTCAGGACCTCTGGCTTCGGTGGGATCAAGCGCTTACTGGGCTGGCCGAACGCTGCTGGGCTGATGCGGTCGGGGCTGATTCGGTGGAGGGTCAGGCCACCCGGCTCGAGCCGCTGCTGCGGAGCGTTGAGGTTGCTCTCCAGCTCGGAGACTGTGACCGGGCCGACGTTTTGGTTCGCCAGGCGATGGCCATCGACGGCGAGCGCTTCGACGCGCTCTTGCTTCACGGCCGTTCGAGCACCGCTCGGGGTGACGTCACGACTGCGGCCTTGTCGCTGTCACGGGCGCTCAGCATCGCTCCGAACACCGCCGACCGCGCCCGCGCCGCGGGGCTGATGGCCACGGTGTGCCAAGCCGGTGGTGACCCAGAACAGGCCGATCGCTACGCCAAGGAAGCCATCGAGCTTGCTGAGGATGCAGCCACTCGCCTCGAGGGACGCAACGTGGTCGGTAAGCTCGTGCTCGCCCGGGAGGCCTGGGCTGAGGCGGAGAAGCATTTCGCAACCGACGCCTATGATGCCGCTCTGGCCAGTGAGCGGGAAGCGGAGCTGCGGGCGCGGCTCAATCGAGCCATTGCGGTGCTGTACCTCGGGCGCCGCGACCGCGCGCGAACGATGCTCGAAGAGGTGATGGTTGACGGTGAGCGCTACGGCGTTCCGCGGGCGGTGGCCTTCGCCCTGTCCAACCTCGCCACCATCGCCATCGTGCAACACCAGTATGAGCAAGCCCTCGCTCTATCCGAACGGGCCATCGAGGTTCGGCGGCGGATCGGTGGGCGACTCGGCATGGTGCAGCCGATCACCAACTTGGCAGAGCTTCGTCTCCAGTTGGGCCTAGTCGACGAAGCGGAGCAAGGTCTGCGCTTTGGCCTTCACGCCTGTGGTCAGGACATTCCACTGTCCCGCTACGCCTATTTCGCCAAGGCCTCGGCGTGCATTCACCTGGCTCGGGGCGAGACCGGGCTGGCTGCCAACAAGGTCGCCACGGCCATCAGCGGCGCCACTAGCTCGGGCGATCGTGCCGTCTTGGCCCAATGCCACCGCATCAGCGTGCGCATCGCGCTGGACGATGGCGATGTCGCCCAGGCCGAGTCGGCGCTGTCGCAGGCTGCCACCCTGCGCCACACCACCTTTGGTGAGGCCGAGCTCGCGGTGCTCAAGGCCATGTGCGAGCGGGCCTCTGGCGGACCGGTGCTCGACGCGGCCCGGGACGCCTTGAAGCTGGCCCAGCGGGCCGACGATCCCGAGTCGATCCGGGACGCCCATGTGCTGCTACACCACGCTCACCATGTTGCCGGTGACGAGCCAGCTGCCGAGAGCCACCTTCACCGTGCGCTGGCAGAACGGGATCGAGTCGCTGCTGCCCTGCCCAGCGCGCTGAGGGGTCGCTATCTCGCCCGGCGCGAGCTGGCCGAGCTCCAAGAGATCGAGACCGGCGCCAGCAGCGCCCACTCTGCTGCCCACTCTGCTGCCCACTCCGCTGCCCATTTCGCCAGCGCTGGCGTCAGCTTGGCTGCTAGGCCAGCGGCCCGGCCGCGCCGCGAGGCTACCGCCGCCCGCCGCCGCCGGATGGTTGGCGACAGTCCGCCCATGCGTTCGCTACGGGCGACCATCACGCGAATTGCCGGCACCGACGCTACCGTGCTGATCACCGGCCAGACCGGCACGGGCAAAGAGCTGGTGGCCGAAGCCGTTCACCGAGCCAGCACGCGCCGGACCGGACCGTTGGTCAAGGTCAACTGCGCAGCCCTCGTCGAGACCCTGCTGCTCAGTGAGCTGTTCGGCCACGAAAAAGGCGCGTTCACTGGCGCATCTGCTCGCCATCGAGGTCGCTTCGAGGTTGCCGAGGGCGGCACCCTGTTCCTCGACGAAATCGGCGACATCTCCCCACGCACTCAGGTCGCCCTGCTGCGGGTGCTGCAAGACGGTACCTTCGAGCGAGTGGGCGGCTGCACCCAGCTGCACGCCAACGTCCGCATCGTCTGCGCCACCCACCGGGACCTGAAGGCTCTGGTGGAGCGGGGCGAATTCCGCGAGGACCTGTACTACCGGCTCTGTGGCGTGGCCCTCGAGGTGCCACCGCTGTGCGAGCGTCTGGGGGATCTGCCCGGCTTGGCAGAAGCGCTGCTCGCCGAGGCCCAGCGGTCCAGCGGCATCGAGAATAGGCCGGTCAGCCAAGCGGCGCTTCAGGCGTTGAGCCGTCACCGCTGGCCAGGCAATGTTCGAGAGTTGGAAAACGGCCTTCGGGTCGCGGCGCTGTTCGCCGTCGGCCCGGCGATCGAGCTCAGCGACTTCACGGAGAACGTCGAAGGGCTGCGCCATCTCGCTGAGCTTCCCCCGCCGAGCGATGGCGCCCTGAGCGTCGCGGCCCGAGATTCACTGTCTGGTGGCCTGACTAGCGACACCATCCCACCTGCCTCCAGGTCCACCGATCTGGTCTATGCGGAGGTCCGCGGGGGCACCAAACTCGCGGACATGAAGCGGCGGCTAGAGCAGGAATGCATCGCCAGAGCGCTAGTCGAGAGCGGCGGTAACATCACCCGCGCGGCAGCAATTCTGGGCATGAAGCGTCCACGGCTGTCACAATTGGTGAAGCAGTATGATCTTGCCAGTGTGTTGGAGGACATCAAGTCATGAGTGCCCGGTGCAGCGAGCCGCACGACCCTGCCCCTGTGTTGGAGGACATCGAGTCATGAGCGCATTCAGAGTTGCCTGGCCCATTTATGTCGCTGTGGCGGTCGCGCTTTCCGGCTGTGTTCTGGACACCACCGAGTCCGATAATGGGGACCACGAATGGATTGGCGAGGCGCCCCTCGAGCTGGACGCCGTGTCCGGCGGAGGGGATGACGACGGCACCGAAGATCAGCGGCAAGAGACCCACGACGACGGCTCCACTCAAAGCGAGGAGAACGCCGTGGCCGTCCCTCATGCTGAGCCCGATCCAGAGCCCTGGGATCCAGGCGATGGCACGGGGAGTGACGACGCCTAGCCGGCTTGCCACCAGAGGACGACCTGGCGCCTCGGGCGCTCGGACCGCATCACCAACATAGGCTCCAGGCGTGGACCTATCCTATGACCTGAGAACACGCACGACGCTGGTCTGCGGAACGTTGGCCCTAGCCATCGCGATCAGCGCTCTGCTCGGCGGAAAGGTGCGGAAGGCCCACGGCCTGTTCGCGGCTTTCGCGGCCGACATCGGCTTCTGGTACCTGTCCCAATCCCTCTTCGGCCTTTTTCACAGCCACCTGTGGGAACGGCTGCGCCTGGTTCTCGCCATCCTGGCGCCGGTGTTTGCCGTGAACCTCTTCGAGGCGATGGTTCCGGAGGAGGACAAAGGGCGCCGTGGATCCCGGGTCGGGCGGCTGTCGCTCCTGGTCGCCCTGCCGATGCTGGTACTGGCCTTGAGCCCAGCGCTCGAGTTCACCTTGGTCCGGGTGGGGATTTTTCTCTACGCGGTGGCCTCCATTGCCGCCGGTCTGTTCGAGCTGGGCCAGCGGGGCCGGCACAGTCGGTCTCGGGCGACCCAGCGCCGGGTACGCTTCCTGGTCGTCACCGGGGCGCTCGCCGGCCTCTTTGTCGTCGCCGACTTCGCGTGGGTGATCGGCTACGAGCCGGCCTACCACCCTCCACCGGTCGGCATCGTGCTGAGCGTGGTCTTCCTGTTCATGCTCGCCCAAGCGCTGCGACACCAGCGGCTGCTCGACTTATACGAGATGCTCGGCCGGCTGCTCGTCGCCACGGCAACCGCCTTTCTGATTGCCTTCGTCTTCTACGTGATGGTCACGGTGGTGGGGCAGTTCAACACCATGTGGCTTAATGCCATTGTGGTCGCCATCGTGGTGCTGGTGCTGTTCAACCCGCTCCGCGACCGAGTCGAGGCGCAAATTCAGAGGCTCTTCTTTCGAGAGCGCCGCCGGCTCGAGGCGTCCTTGGCCACCGCCCGCCGAAGGCTGGCTCATACCCTGGAGGTGGAGGAGCTGGGCACGGTCGTCACCGGGGCGCTGGAGCGGTCACGGGCCGTCACCACCGCGACGCTTTTTCTGCTCCACGAAGACGGCACGGTATTCGAGCAACTGGCAGCGCTGGACGACAAGGCGCCGGCGCGCATCGAGGTGGCCACCGCCAACGCCATGCTCGAGCAACTGAAGCATGGCGCCGTGGTGCTCGAGCAACTGGCGCACAATGCCCGACAAGGACGGCCTCAGCCAGACGGTCAGGTTCCGGCCGAGGCGGTGCTAGCTGCCGCCGAGGTGCTCGGACCGCTGCGAGATAGCGCCGTGGTGATGGCGATCCGCACCGAGCAAGGCGCGCTGGTCGGCCTGTTGGTGGTGGCGGACGAACGCATCGGCGATGCCTTCAGTCCCGAAGATGTCGCCTTGCTCGAGACCCTGGCCGCCCAGATCGGTGTGGTCGTCGAGAACTCGAGACTCTACGCGAGGATGAAGGAGCGCGATCGGCTGGCGGTGCTCGGCCAGCTGGCCGCCGGTCTAGCCCACGAGATCCGCAATCCCCTCGGTGCAATCAAGGGCGCGGCCCAGCTGCTCGCCGAGCCGGCCCCTGATGGCAAAGAGCCGGACGCGGCCTCCGCAGAGTTCTTGGGCATCATCCTCGAGGAGGTGGACCGACTGGACGGGGTGGTCGGTTCGGTGCTCGACCTGGCACGAGACAACCGAGATGTGGCGGCACCCATCGACGTTAACGGTGTGATCCGCCGAACGCTGCAAGTCCTGTCTCCCGAGTGGGCGGATGGCAAGGTAGCCATTGAGACCCAGCTAGACGAAACCTTGCCGCGGGCCGCCATCGCGCCCGAGCAGTTGCGGCAAGTCATCATGAATCTGCTGCGCAATGCCGTGCAGGCGGTCCGCTCGACGGGCACGGTCCAGGTGGTGTCCTGCCCGCAGCAACGAGGGCAGGGAGCCTTCGTCGCCATCAGTGTCAGCGATGAGGGCCCTGGGATCTCGCGAGGTGCTCTGAAGAAGATCTTCTTGCCCTTCTTTACGACCAAAGACGACGGGACCGGTCTCGGCTTGGCGATCTGCCAGCGAATCGTCCAGGACGCCGGTGGCCGAATCGAGGTGCGGTCCCGAGAAGGGGAGGGGGCGACCTTCGACGTCCTGCTGCCTGTGGCCATGGAGGCCCTGGGTACTCCGACCCCTGGTCCCGCCGAGCGCCACGAGTCCGCAGGAGCTTTGGCCGAGTCAAAAAAATAGTTAGGGCCGGGTAGGCTCCGCCAGCACTGAACGGGACGCCCTGGCTGGCGCTTGACGCGGCCCTGCAGCCAGCTACCCTGTGGCGGCTATGGCTGCTGGCGGTGCCGCGGACAAGCTCCGGTTCTCGCTCAGGCTCCTGTCGGGGCAGAACCGAGGGAGCGAATGCGTGTTCGACAACTCGATGGAAATCGTCGTCGGCCGGGCTAATGCTGCCGATCTGATACTCGTCGAGGGCATGGTGTCCCGGCGCCACGCTCGCTTCGCGATGCAATCAGGCCAGCTGTGCGTCAACGACTTGGGCTCCACCAACGGCACCTTCGTCAACGGCGAAAAGGTCCGGGGTGAGCACGCCCTCGACGAAGGCGACCGAGTGCTCATCGGAACCAGCATTCTCAAAGTCGTCCGCTCGCGATCGCCCAAAGGCACCCGGCCTCCCCCGCCGGATCCCGCCCAGATCTCAGACGACCAGACCTCGAGCCGTCACCGGGCCACCGGAGATCTGCAAGACGTCAGTGTGCCCGAGTTGCTCGAGACCTTCAGCTCCAACAAACGCGATGCGGTGCTCGAGGTGTCCAGTCCGGCGGGCGAAGGGGTCATCACCATCGCGGGTGGCAAGGTCGAAGATTGTGTGGTCGACCGATTGCCTGACGCACCGCCGAAGAAGGCGCTGCTGCGCACCTTGGGGTTCAGCAAGGGGACCTATGCGGTGCGTCGCTACCGCAAGCCGACCTCTCGGCGGCTCGACGAGCCGGTCCTGGAGCTGCTCGTTGATGGTCTGTTCAAGCTCGATGAGCTCGAGGTGTTGCGGCAGAAGCTACCCCAGAAGGGCAAACCGCTGGTACTGGCCAAGCCACTGGTCTCGAGTCTCAGCGCTCTGGACGAGGCAGATCTGGACACGCTGCAGCTCGCCTACAATCTCGGGGACGTGGACGAGGTCCTCGACAAGTCACCGGAAACGGATGCCGAGGCCGCTGAGCGGTTGCTCGCCCTGCTGGACGGCGGTTATCTCCGCCGTCGGTGAGTGCCGGCCGGGGCCTGGTCGCGCGCCTGTTTATGCCTCTCGACGGAGGCCTAGGGTCGCGTTCTGGCAGGGTTTGTTGTAGGACTGGTGCCGCCTTTGCGGCTTGCAGGCTCGAACCCGCCTGGGCTTACTTCAGCCGACCCGCCATCCGTTAACACCGTAGGGGTAAGTAAACTGACGGCAGGTCTTTTCGGTGGCGCCGCCACCAGCAAAACCAATTGGAATTGTTTAGCTTTGCGACCTGGCCCCATTTGTGCAACGCAGAGCTGCGGCAACCTTGGTCTGTAGCGGGATGCCACCGGTTCGCCCAACCGTCCAGTCGATCTGCGAGACGGGACGGTCAACGGGATGTCGAAGAGTGATCACCAATCAGCTGTGCAAGGAGAACCACGCATGAATTGGAGTTGGACACGGGGGATACTAGCTGTCGGTGCCATTGCCGTTGCCACGAGTGGCGGTCTCGGCTGCGCCGAGGAGCGCGCGCCGATCAATCGAGTTCAGCCCAACGCCCTCGCCAAGGCGTTCTTCGTGGGCGAGAGCTTGAGCGACGATGCGGACAACCCGTCGTTCTACGCCAACGGCACGATCCTCGAGACCGGCTATGGTGCGCCGTCGAGCGGCCTGTTCACCGGCTTCTACTCCAACGATCTGTCCATCATCCGGTGGCAGATCACCGAGGACTTGCTGCTCGGTCGATTGGCCTATGAGCGCCTCGATGACTCGGACGGCAAAGGTGCCGGCTCGGAGACCAACGATGGTCAGGTCATCTATGCCTTCCCGGTCATCAAGCACTTCGACATTCGGCGGGGCTACAACCCGTCCACCGGCGAAGAGCTGAACGTGGTCGAGGAGAATGCCAGTGATCGCCCCTGGTACGAGCGGAGCTACTTCCGGGTCGACTGGTCGCAGAACCTCCAGTCCGACGCCTACGATTTCGACACTCTCGCGATGTACGGCTTGTTCTACGACATCCAGTACCAGCCGCTCGCTTACTACGTGAACGACCCCACCCATCCCCATGCGCCCAACTTCGACGTGGCGGATGGCTACTTCGATGTCACCACCAAGACTTGGGTGACCCCGGGCCTTGTGGACCTCTCCCATCTGGGCTGGGGCATCGACTCACTGCCTGCCTGCTGGCTCGACGCTGATTTCGCAGGCGGCACCTCCCCGTCAGGTAACTGCAATCCCCACGAGCTCACCGTCCGGCACTCGTTCTACAAGAAGGTGGACACGGACTTCGAGCCCGAGGAGATGGACGGCTACAAGTTCCAGGCCGCCGGCTCGTTCGTGAAGGAACGCTACGGTTACGACCGCGAGTACCGCATGAGCGACCACAAGTGGCATCGCTTCTTGCAGCGCTACAACATCTGGCAACGCAGCTTCTACTACACCGATGCAGACAAGATGACCGGTGCGGTGCGGTGCTACACCCCGGAGACCACCCCGGCAGGCGCCGACCCGGAACGGGACGACGACAACAACGGCACCCACGACGAGTGCGAGTCGGTGGGCTGGGGCTCACGGTGCAACATTTTCAAACAGAAGTGCACGCTGCCTTACGCTCAGCGGGAAGTGCGGCCGATCGTCAACTATTACACCAAGAACAGCGATCAGCGGTTCTACACGTCGTCGCAGCGCGCCGTCCGCCAATGGGATCTAGCGATCCGCCAAGCGGTCATGGCGACCCGCAACGCCGAGTGCTGGCGGGTTCTCAACTCGCCTGACTGCGATTGGACGCAACCGGCCATCAAGGGCCAGATGACCATGTTGGGCGACGCCCTGGACATCATGCAAGAGGTTGAGATCTGCCTCAACGCGGCAGGATCCTGGGACCCCACCGACTGCGACGCTGTGGCTCGCAACGAGATTCTCGAGCGCGGCTATGTCGACGGCGGCGAGGACGCCAACTCGCTCTACACCCTGGCGATGATGGATATGACCAACATCTTGTGCCATAGCCCCATCGAAGCTGCCGACCACCCGCTCTGCGCTCCTGGCCGGGCACGGTTGCCCTCCAACATCACGGCGAAAGAATGCCACGTGGCATGGGGTGAAGGCGGCGACAAGGCCCGTCGAGCCACCTGCAACCAGGCCTATGCCGTCCGTATCGGTGATGTGCGCCACCACCTGGTCAACATCATCGAGGAGCCTGAGTCGTTCTCCCCTTGGGGCTTCGGGCCCACCTACGCTGACCCACTGACCGGTGAGGCAATCAGCGCGAGCATCAACGTGTGGTCCTGGCCTACCGACTACATCGCTCAGGCTACCGTCGACATCGCCCGTTTCGTGGCCGGCGAGCTGAGCGTCGAGGACGTCACCGATGGCGTCTACGTCAAGGACTGGGTCAAGGCTGCCGAGCTAGCCAGTGGCACCGGAGCGGTGCCGCCGATGACTCGTGCCGAGCACGACCAGCGTTTGGGCAACATGATGCGCGCCATGACCCGTGATCTGGCCACCGGCGAGAACGCCTATATGGGAGATGATTTTGACACTGGCCCACCTGAGGCGGCTGCCCTGATGGCCAAGGTCCAGAAACTCGCCGAGCAAGGCGAGATCCCAGAGAAGATCATCGCCAAGTTCGAGAGCATCAAGAGGCTGGAAAACGTTCGTGCTTCGGTGAATGCACCGTCGCTGATGGCGGGCAAGTACCTGGCCCGTATGAAGCGAGGCCGGGACACGGAGACCGAGGCAGACCTCACCACCCAGGGGATGCTGGAGTTTGCCGGCGTCGACAAGTTCCCGATGGAGGCGGCCGCCGCCATGGCCTCGCCTTTGCGCGGCATGTCGAACCCGACCATGCAGCGCCAGCTCCGCCACGTCCGCGAGGTCGCCATGGCCGAGCGGGGTGCCTGCATGCTCGATCCCGACGACTTCGCCCCGTCACCGACGGCGATGATCGGCTTGTCCAAACAGCTTCAGCAGAAGTTCGGCAACTTCGACGCCAGCCAGTCGCTGACCGAGCAGCTGGCTCGGGCCGAGCGGATGAAGAACTACATGGTGGACCGGATGCACTACGGCGTCATCGTCCACGAGATGGGGCACACCTTTGGCCTGCGCCACAACTTCGTCAGCTCGGCGATGGCCATCAATTACCGGCCTCAGTACTGGCAGCTACGTACCGAGAACGGTGCGACCACGGCGGTCTGCCAGGATCTGACCGAGTCGGATGATGAAGCCAAGAACTGTGTTGGCCCGCGGTACTTCGACCAGATCACCAAGAACGAAGAAGACAACATGATCTGGATGTGGAGCCAGTCTTCGCTGATGGACTATGCTGGCGACTACTCGCAGGACCTGCTGGGCCTGGGTGCCTGGGACTACCTGGCGGCCCGGATGTTCTACGGTGGGACTACGACGGTCTTTGCGGACCCGGCCTTCAACGAAGGTACGCCGCTGTCAGGGGCTATCACCGAGACCATCCTGGACAACTTCGGCGGTATTCTGGGCTATCGCTATCAGAAGGCGCCGAGTGTCTTCCCGGAGAGCAACGGCATCCACTACAGCGAGCTGAACACTGCTTACGGCCTGATCAACAACTGCCAGACCGTCGATCCCAACGTGTTCAAGCCTTCGGACTGGGACACCGAGCAATGGGGCGAGTGGAACCCGCTGCTGGACGGCTTGCTGGTCCAGGTCAACGGCGAGTACTCGCGCTGCTTCCAGCCGCGAGTGGCCTATTCGAGATGGGAAGATCTGCGGCGAGCGAACCTGAGCAACTATCGCGAGCCACCAGCCATCGACCCCTGGAATCGTACCCGCGTTCCTTATGGCTTCGGCACCGACAATTGGGCGGATCTAGGCAACCTGAGCGTCTATCGCCACGACATGGGCGCCGATCCTTACGAGCTGTTCCACTTCTTCATCACCGAGCAGGAGCTCCGTCACATTTTCGACAACTACCGTCGCGGACGGCAGGGCTTCAGCGTACGTGGCGCCGCGAACCGCATCCTGAGTCGGTACAACGAGAAGATGCGGGACGCAGCCAAGGGCATGGGCCTCATCAAGAACGACACGCTCAACCCGGCTCTGATGGATCTGGGCGACTCGATCCCGGCGTCCCTGTTCCCCTCCATGGTCGGGTACTGGAACGTGAGCCCCTTGATGCTTGCCTCTGGCATGGCCTTCGACCACATCTCCCGCCAGCTGCAGCGTCCCAACGCCGGACCGCACGTCGATCCGCGCATTGGCCTGCCCCCGGGGATCCCGTCGTCAGCCGTTCCTGCGGCCGAGCTAGTACCGCTCCGGTTCGACGACTTCGGCACCCCAGCAGTGATCGTTCCTGATGGCGCCCAGGGCTTCTGGGACACCGTCGGCGTCGGTGGCAAGCCGGTGAACAACGCTCTGGCTAGCGACAAGGGTGAGTTCGACTCGCAATACACGATTAACGCCGGGTCCTATTACGACAAGATCTACACCGCGATGTTGCTCACCGAGTCGGTGGATAACTTCATCAGCGACTCGATCGAGGACTTCACCGATCCCCGCTATCGTTCGGTCTCGCTGGCTGATTTGGTGCCCGACGGCTATCGCCGCTGGTTGGCGAACAACCTGACCGGTGACGACTGGATCAAGGGGGCGCGGGTGGCCACGACCCCTGCGGGCAACGTGCAGGTCGACTCGGAGAAGTACCCGTCCCAGCCCATCGGCTGGACGAGTTGGTGGCCCGACACGCCGGAGATCTGCTTCGCCAACACCGGCACCGCCGTGTGCACCGGCTGGGACATCGACGGCGTGCCGTTCAAGGCGAACACGCCAGCGAACACCCGTCCGATCGATCCCCAGGTCAGCTGGGAGCAGCACAAGTTCCTCATCGCCGACACTCTCATCTATCTGCCTGAGAACCAGAAGACGCTCTGGCTCGACATGATGGGCGTCTGGGCTATCGGCGACGACACCGATCCGGGCTTCGTGAATCGGATCGAGCTGCACCCACCTCACGGCGACACCTACGTGGCTCGCACCTACGGGACCGAGGAGATTTGCTTCGAAGAGTGCCGGACGGTTCAGCGCGGCATCGCTGCTCGTATGCTCGAGTACGCCAACGAGCTGCTTGCCCTGGCCTACGAAGTCACCCCGGTGACTTTGAACGGCACCACTTGGTACGAGCCCGTGCTCGACGTCAATGGCCAGCCCCAGGTGAAGTTCGATCCGACCCTGGTGTGGCTCGACGGCTTCTACTTCACGGACCCGCCGGCGGACTGCAACGACACGGACAACTCGGGTTGCAAGTGCGAGCACAATGCGGCTTGCATGAAGCTCGGCTCCTATCTGTCGGTGCCTGACTTCATGCGTCAGGCCATGCGGGACTTCGGCATGGCAGATCCATCGATGAAGGGCATCTACTAGCCTTCAGCGACGGAACGAGGTGGCGACCCTGGCAGCTTCAGCTGCTGGGGTCGCTGTCATTTTGTAGCCCCCTCGTCACGGGCCGCCAACTCGTACGCCGCCCGAAACTAGCTAGTTGGCGGCTTGAAACCCCTGTTTCTTCGCGAAGCGGTTTTTGGGTGGGTCCCCGTCGCCGACGGCGATGGGGCGGGGTTTTTGAGCTGCATATTTGTGAAGGCCCCGAGAAAGAAACGCTAGTCGGCCAACAGGGGGGCGCTAGCGTAGGTCTCGCGCGCCCTTCGTCCCCGCCAGGGGGCGCGCGAGACCGCAGCGCCCTTTTTTGGCCGGAAACTAGCTAGTCCAGTGGCCTTCGCGCAAGGCCGCCTGGTCGATCATCCGCACCTTGGGGCCGAGCGCTTCGCGGAAGATGAATTCGTCATCAGGGATGAGGCCGCCGTCGCCAAAGTCCTCGGCAACCTCCATGGCGGCAGCAAGGATCGCCACGAAGGAAGCGAAGGTCGAGCCGCAGAGCACGGGCCGCAGCTCGGCGCCGCTCATGGCGGTCATGACTGGACAATCGCCTTCCGCATCCATCCGCGTGGTGTCGAGAAAGTAGGGATCGCCCAACATCCCTTGGGCCACGACGATCCACCCTTCGCGCCAGCCGTTCATCCGTGGGTTGTCCCCGTCCCCTTGGCCGTAGCCGATCTGCTCTCCGGCTAGCTCGGCGACGGGGATGAAGCGCACTCGTTCGGTGGGTGTGACCGTTTCCACATCGAGCGGATCAGCGGCTTGCAAGAACGCCACGTAGCGGTCTGGCAAGTCGAGAGCTTGCTTTAGGGCCTTGACCACACCCTGGTCGTTGGTGCCGAAGTTTGCGGGAATAAGGCGCTTTTCAAAGACGGTCTTGAGTGCCTGTACCGATTCGGCCAGATCGCTATCCACCTGTCGAGTCCTCGCGTCGGAGCTGATTGTTCACGCGCCGCGGACCGGTCGCCACTAAGGCTTAACCCCGTTTGGCGGGATTAGTGTAACAAAAAGGAATGATCGATACCGCCTATACACAGAGTCAGTACCGTCCGCCTGAGATCGACCACGCCTACGGGTCGCAGATCCACCTGCTAGACGACCCCTTGGCTTGGTCGCTGTTGACCCGGGCATGTTCCCCCGAGGCGGGACAGCCCGAGTTTGGCCGGCTGATTTCCATGCTTTACAGCCGGCTGGCTGGCGTGGTGGTGAGCGCTGAGCTGCCTCGCGCCCGGGTCGACGTACCGACCCGAATGGCCTCCACCCATCGCGAGGCGGTTTACCGTGGCTTGGCCATCGACCGCCGCGCCAAGGCGGTTACGGTGGCCATCGCACGGGCGGGCACCGTTCCCTCCCAACTGCTCTTCGATCTGCTCAACGAGGTGCTCGACCCTGAGCAGGTTCGACAGGATCACCTGTTCATGAGCCGTCAAACCGACGACAAGGGCGCAGTCACCGGAGCGGTCTGGCACGACGCCAAGATCGGCCGAGACATCGAAGGGCGCTACGTGATGTTCCCCGATCCGATGGGCGCGACCGGCTCGTCGATGATCAGTGCGGTCGATCACTACAAGCGCTCGCTGGAGGGCACGCCTGCCAAGATCATCGCCATGCACTTGATGATCACCCCCGAGTACGTCCGGAATCTGCAGAAGGCTCACCCGGATGTGACGGTCTACGCTCTTCGCTTGGATCGGGCGCTTTCGAGCGACAAGGCGCTGGCCGCCAAACCAGGAGAGGTGTGGGACGAAGAGAGCGGCTTGACGGACACGGACTACATCGTGCCCGGCGCAGGTGGCGTTGGCGAGCTGCTGAACAACGCCTGGGTGTGACGGGTGCCTAGTGGCGCTTGCGGAGTCGTGGGTTGCTGTCCACAGCGAGGGCAGGGTAGTCCAGCTCCGGCTCCGGTCGGGACGGCGGTGGTGGAATTTCGGGGGCCCGCAGCTCGAGCTCGGTGACCATCTCGCGGAGCTCTGAGGCGCCGGCCACGCGACGCTCGCGTACCAGCTCTGCGTAGTCCTCGGCCAGCGCCGCGATCCCGGCACCGGCGACGTGTCCACGGCGCGCCAGCTCCAGGTAGCTGCGGGCCAGCGTTCCCCCGTCGAAGCGTTGCTTCAGAGCCAGATCCTGGGCCACCCGCAACACCGACCGAGGGGGCAGGCGGCCGCCCTCGTAGAGCACGCAAGCCGCCTGGAGGTAGTTGTAGAACGGCACGACGCGGCTACCGTAGAGGTTGAAGTCGACGGGTGAGCTTTGTCGCTCCAGGTGGATGAGGATGTGCTCCACCACCGGACCTGGCTCGATATATGATGCGATGCGCACGGTGTCGGCGATGTCGTCTTCGTAGCACCGCTCAACTCGCATGACCTCGGCGAGTTGGTCTCCGTCCACCTGGCCAGCGCAGATGTCGGCGTAGATGGAATAGACGAAGGCGTCGGCCTCGGCGTCGTCACCAAAGAGGGTCTCCTGTACCAAGTCGCCAGAGCGATCCCGTTGGGTGGGCATTTCGCAGCGCCTACGCAGCAGCGCCGGTAGCTTGTAGCCCAGCTGCCCCCGTAAGGACCGGAAGCGCAGCCGCAGCAGATTCTGCAGGTTGGGCTTCAAGGTCAGGCTGGCGAAGCGGACGCCGTCGAGCCTGAGCTTCTCGACCACTCGTCCACGGAGCTGTTCGGGACTGCCCGAGAGAATGTGAATCTCCGTGCCTGCGTCCGACAGCTCACGCATGAGGGTGGCAGCCCCAGGAACGGTCTGCTTCTGGTCGGGACGCTCGATGGCCGTCCGGAGCAGCTCGAGGGGCGTGTCGAAGTCCGTGCGGAGGTAGGTTTTGTCCAGATCCCAGCGAGCGATGTACATGTGACCTCTAGGCGCTGAGCCGTCTTGCCCTAGCAGGCCGCCGAACGGTCCTAGGAGCCAGCGAACCAGCGTTGGCGCATGAGCTCGAGCTTGTCCACTAGCTGGGTCTGTTTGGTTTTCTCGGCCAGACGCAGGGCATCATCCAGATAGGTATAGGCGTCTGCCGGATGGCCAATCCCATGGGCGGCGTTGGCCAGTGACGCTAAAATGCGCGGTCGCTCTTTGGCCTGGGGCCCTGCCATGCCGAGCGCCTCGGTCAGAATGCCCTCGGCATCCTGGTGCTTGCCTGCCAGCACCAGGGCATCTCCCAGCTTGGTGGAGAACATCATCATGGCACTTTCTGGGTCGTCCAGCTCGCCCCGTGCCATCTCGACCCGAGCCAATTCGAGGGCCCGGCGCAACGCTCGGACCGCTCCCTCAGGATCGTCTCGGGCGCGGGATCGGGCGGCGGTCTGCTCTAGGAGCATCAGGGCTTCGAAAGATTCGCCAGCGTGATAGGCATGGAGGGCATGGGCCTCGAGGGGAATGCGCAGGTCGTCCACGCCGAAATCACGACGGGCTCGGACATGCAGCTCGCGCCTCACGCCACGGGGGATGGATCCCAGCACGATCTCGCGCGTCAAGGGGTGCCCGCAGGCTGCCTCAGGTCCGTTGACGACGATGAAGCCGGCTTGGCGCAGCACGGTGAGGTAGCGGCCAAGCTCGTCCACGTCGGGCAACAGGGCCACCAGCTGGGCTGCCCGCGAGGCATCGCCGAGCACCGCTACCGCCTGAAGAACGCGACGGGCGTCGGCGTCGAGACGCTCGATGCGCAGGGAGATCAGATCAGCGAGGCGCCCAGGCGGCTCCTCACCACCTTCCCGGGTGTAGCGCACCAGCTGCCCGAGATACATCGGGAGCACCCGACGCTCGCCATCATCTTCCGCGCCGGTGAGCAGTGCGCTTCCGCCCCCGTTCTCGCCTAATAGAGCGGCGCCGAGCTTGGCGGGTAGACCCCCGAGCGCCAGCGCCTCGGCATTCTCCCAACCTGGGTCGAAGCGGGACTGGTGGGCCGCGATCAGTAGCGCTTCCACCAAGGGCGGCTCGCTGATCACGTCCTTGAAGGCATTGCGGCTGGCACCGTCGACGGCATGGAGATCGTCGATGGCCAAGATGACACTGCCACCGTCGGTTCGTCCTTGGGCCCGGCTGAGGGCCCAGCGCAGCGCTTCGGCGGCCAGGGCGCGAGTGCTGCTGCCCTCCGTGGCAGCCGGCGGCGCATCCGCCCAGCGCCGTGCCATCCGTCGCGAGGCCGGGCTCTCGTGATCGAAGATCGCCTCGAGCCCGGCGCGACCGTCCGACGAGATGCCCGTCCAATCACTCGCATCACCGCCATGCTCTGGCAGGCCCGCCAGGCCGGTGATGGCGTGTTGCAACGCGTAGTAACTTCGCTCTACCCACCATGGGTCGGGACCGACGGACACCACCCGGTCGCCCCGCTCTTCTGCCTGAGACAGGAACTCATTGAGCAGCCGGGTCTTGCCCACGCCATTGGGGCCGGCCAGGGTGGCGCTGGCGAGAGCGAAGTGCAGGGTCTCCCGGCGCTCCCATAGCCAGCCCAGCTCATCTTCCCGGCCACTGAGTGGCAGGGGCAGTTGAACCACTTGTGGCTCCGGCGGGGCTGACTCGCCTGGTGGGGGCGGAACCTCACTCCCGACGTGGAGCGGTGAGCCACACTCGCCGCAGAACTTTTGACTGCGAGGCATGGTGGCGTCGCATTCGCGGCAGCGCTGCAGCGGCAACGGGCTCGGTCGGTCTGTCGTGTCCTCGACGGTCGTCGAGTCTTTGAGCGCCGCGGAAAACTCATTGGCGCTCTGAAAACGCTCCGACGGGTCTTTGGCCAGGGCCTTGTAGACGACGTCGAGCAGCTGGTCTGGGATATCGCGATGAGGCGCCAAGGCCCGCAAGTCGGGCGGGATCTTGGTCAGGTGCATCAGCACCGTTTCCCGGGGCGTCCCGCCATCGAAGGGTAACTCGCCGCCTAACAGCTCGAAGAGCAGCACACCGCAGGCGTAGAGGTCAGCTCGCCGATCGACGTTGTCTCCCCGAGCCTGCTCAGGCGCCATGTACTCCGGCGTCCCGCACACCATGCCCGGGTCGGTAATGCGCTTACCTCTGCCCCTGGCGACCTCGAGGACCTTGGCGAGGCCGAAATCGAGCACCTTGACGAAGTCGCCGCCCGAACGCAGCGGTGACAGGACCAGGTTCTCCGGCTTCAGATCTCGGTGAATGATGCCGATGGCGTGGGCCTCCTCGAGGGCCGCCAAGGCTTGCATCAGAATGTCGACGATGCGGCCGATCTCGAGCGGGCCATCCTCGTGGGCGACCGTCGCCAGGTCCCGTCCACGAAGGTACTCCATCACCATGTAGAGTCGGCCTTCGAACTTGCCGAAGTCGATGACGCCCACCGAATTGGGGTGGTTGAGCTGGCTGGCGGCGCGCGCCTCGGTGATGAAACGAGCCTCCACCGTCTCATCGCCGAGCAGGTGGGGGTGAATGATCTTCACCGCCACCGTGCGTCCCAGCATCTTCTGCTCGGCCCGGTAGACCCGGCCCATGCCGCCGACGTCGATGAGCTCGATCACCACATGACCGCCCGGCAGGGAACAGCCCACGAGCGGATCGTCGCTCTTCTCCCGCAGCTTCTCCATCGGGAAGCCACAGGCAGGACAGAACCGGTGCTCTGCAGGGCACTCGGTGCCGCAAGATGGGCACGTCAATTGGTCGGACACGACGTCAGCGATCGGTCACACCTAGGTGACTGGAGGGTAGCCTTTGGTCAGAGACCGCGGTCCTGCAAGGGCCGCGGAACTAGCATACGTTAACAGAAAGATGAGCGTGGATCATGCCCGCCTGCAACCCATTGGACGGGTCCATGGCAGCTTTTTTCGACCCTGCTTGACGCACTCCGGACGGGAGGGCTAGATGCCTCCGGCGTTTGGGGCCCGAGCATCGTCCCGAACCGCCAGAGCCAACCCAGAGGAAGATTCGATGGCCGTAGACATCAAGAAGTTGTTCAACGAGGAACTGCCCGGCGCAATCGCGACCAAGCCGGACGCCGCGAAAGAGATCGGCGCCAAGTACCAGCTCAACATTTCTGGCGACGACGGTGGCGAGTGGTTCATCGATTGTACCGACTCAGGCCCCAAGGCCGAGGCAGGCAATCCTGGTGGCGCGGACTGCACCATCGAGATGACCAGCGAGGACTTTCAGAAGCTGGTGGAGAATCCCCAGGCAAACGGCATGCAGTTGTTCTTCGCTGGCAAGCTGAAGGTGACCGGCAACCAAATGCTGGCCATGAAGCTGCAGAAGCTGTTCGACCTGGCGAAGTAACACCGTCAGTCATCGCCTTGCGCCGATGACTGATTGCTCAGGGGAGGTTGCTCGGTGAAGGCGCTCGAGGGCGTTGCTGTCCTCGACCTGTCGAGGCTCATCCCAGGTCCCTTTGGCACGCTGGTGTTGAGTGACTTGGGTGCGCAGGTCGATAAGCTAGAAGCGGTCGGCCAGGGCGACTACCTGCGCCACTTCCCCCCGAGCCGTGCAGGTGCCTCGGTGGCGTTCCATGCGCTCAACCGCGGCAAGCGCAGCGCACTGATCGATCTCAAAGCCGCTGAGGGGCAGCGAGCGTTCACGCGGCTGCTAGGCCGCTACGACGTCTTGGTGGAGCAGTTTCGCCCAGGTGTGCTTGCCCGGCTCGGACTCTCCCACCAGCGACTGCTGGACGCCTACCCACGGCTCATCATCTGCGCGCTCACCGGCTACGGCCAGACCGGCCCACTGAAAGACCGGGCGGGGCATGACCTCAACTACCTGGCTCGCTCTGGGGTGTTGGGCCTGCAAGGACCGAAAGACGGCCCCCCCCAAGTGCCTGGCTTTCAGCTGGCCGACGTGAGCGGCGGGATGTGGTGCGTCATTGCCATCTTGGCGGCGTTGCGCCGTCGTGACGTCACCGGTCAGGGCGAAATCTGCGACATCGCGATGGCCGATGGGGTGCTCGGTTTCGCCGCCTATTCGCTCTCCGCTGCGCTGGCCGGTGAGAGTTCCGAGCGTGGCGACGAAGCCTTGACCGGGGGCATTGCCCCTTACAACACCTATCTGTCCAAAGATGGCGTCGCCATGACCCTCGCGGCACTGGAGCCCAAGTTCTGGCTCACCTTCGCCGCCGCCAACGGGCTCGCGCTCGACGGCTCGGCGCTGCTCGTCGGCGACCATCAGGAGGCGCTAAAAGGGCAGGTCGCCGCGGTATTCCGCTCCCGAACCAAAGACGAATGGGTCGCCTTCGCCGCCGAGCACGACTGTTGTGTCGAGCCAGTCATCGATCCTCACGAGCTGGCAGAGCAAGACCATCATCGGGCTCGCGGCCTGGTGACCGAACGACTGGTGGACGGCGAGTTGGTCTCCCATTTTCGCACGCCCGTGACACCCCGGGGCGAGCCGCCAGCTTTGGCGCCCAAGGCGGGAGAGCACACTCGGGAGATCTTGTCCGAAGCTGGTTTCAGTGATGGCGAGATCACGGCCCTCTTCGAGGCTGGCGTGATCGCCTGACTTCCGCCGAGACGCCCAGACGCTGGGCTCGGCCCAGCGGGCAGTCGGTGACCTCGTGACGGTGGCCGCGCCGGCGCTCCCGTGCCACGACTTCAATCATCATGGGTGCGGCGGTCGACCGACGTTTCCGTTTGTTCGTCTACGGGACCTTTCTGCCTGGCGAGCCTGACCATGACTTTCTCGACGGCGCCGAGCTCATCGGTCCGGCCACCACCAAGCCGCAGTACAAGCTCGTCGAGCTCACCGCAGCTGCTGCCCTCTTGGATCGTGGTGACACCGCCGTGGTCGGCGAAGTCTACGACCTAGACGTGAAGACTCTCGCCGCCTGTGACGTCAAGCGGGAGCACCCCGTTCTGTTTCAGCGAAGAGCGGTCGAGTTGAGCGATGGAACGGTAGCCCACGCCTATTTCTTGAGCCACGAGCAGTCCCGCGGGCGGCGCCGAGTGCGAGGTGGCGATTGGCTCAACCGCTTCACGTGCAAGCGGCCCGGCGAGCTGCAAGGCGCCGGCCCCTTCGTGTCTTGGGCCCGCTCCCGCCATCGCCGTTGAGTCGCTGCGCGCGTTCAGCTCGATGCTGAGCGCTCGGCTGCGGCTGACGCACAGTGCGCCAAATTGTGCCGCCTGTGGGTGTGCAGGTGGCTCACTAGCTCACCTCTGAAGAACCCGTCTGCCATCTAGCTTGCTGTTATTCCAGAACTATACAGCCATGACGTAAGGCGGCACGGCGTGTGCACACTGTTGCCGCCATGGCTATGCTAGATCGCGCCTCGGCGCTTACTTTGGGATTGGTCGTCATCACGACCGCTGTGATGACGGTCGGTGCTTGCGGCCTGGCTGATGATGGCACCCTGGAGGGCTTCGTCTCTGACGATCCAAATCGGGGTGCGGTCGACGATGGCGATGGCAGTACGGGCTCGTCGTCCACGTCCTCTTCGTCAGGCGAAGGCGGGTCCAGCGCCGGCACTGGGGGTAGCGATCCTGGCGTTGAGCCGCAGGATCCCGAGAAGATCATCGCCGAGGCAGACATCGTCCAGCTTCACGATGACCTGCTCTACGCGCTGAGCGAGTACAGCGGCTTGAGCATCATCGATGTCTCGGTGCCCGACCAACTCGAGCTGGTGGGCCAACAGCAGCTGCCGGGCAGGCCCTTCGAGATGTACCTGCGGGACGGCACGATCTACGCCATGTTCGCCAGCTGGGGGCGCTACGTCGAGAGTGGGGACGGTTGGCAATGGGTCGAGATGAGCCATCTCGAGGCGCTGGACGTCACTGAGCCGGCTGCCATCGAATCGGTGGGCTCCTTCGACCTGCCCGGCTCCCTTGCTGACTCGCGCATGGTGGGTGACGTGATCTATGTCGTCACCTTCGAAGATGGCTACTGCTGGGAATGCGACGCACAGCCCAACACGACGGTCACGTCTCTCGCTGTCGCTGACCCGAGCAACGTGGCGGTGGTCGATGAGCTCGCCTTCACCGACCCTGACGGCAACGGCGGATCGTGGCGACGGAGCATCTCGGTGACGACCGACCGCCTCTATGTGGGCGGCATCGATTGGGGCGATGGCACCGGCGGCACGAGCACCATCCAGGTCGTGGACATTTCGAATCCGACCGGTGCGCTCGAGCTCGGCGACTCGGTCCAGGTCGCTGGTCAGATTCGCAGTCGCTGGCAGATGTCGGAGTACGAAGGGGTGCTCCGGGTCGTATCCCAGCCCTGGGACCCAACGGTCAATCCGAGAGTGCAGACCTTCTCGATCGCCTCATCCTACGCGCTCAGCCCCCTGGGCGAGACCGAGCTGCTGTTGCCGCAACCGGAAGATCTGCGGGCCGTTCGGTTCGACGGGGAGCGGGCCTATGCCATCACCGCCGAGGTGGTGGTTGGCGATCCGCTCTACACCATCGATCTGTCCAATCCGGCGCAGCCCCAGATGGTGGGGATGCTCGAGATGCCAGGCTGGGTCTATCATATCGAGCCGCGAGGTGACCGCTTGCTGGCTCTCGGTTTCGACGAGCAGAACCCGGAAGGGTCGCTCAACGTGTCGCTCTTCGACGTGTCCAACATGGCCGCGCCCACGCTCATGCGCCGGGTGGCCTTCGGAGGCAATTGGAGCGATTTTGCCGAGGATCAGGATCGTATCCACAAGGCCTTCAAGATCTTGCCGGAGCTGAACCTGGTGCTGGTGCCCTTCTCGGCCTGGGAATGGAACGACAATGGCTGCAGCAGCTACCACAGCGGCATCCAGCTAGTGGACTACCTGGACGATGACATCGTGCTGCGAGGTGTGGCGCCGGTGCGCGGCGATGCCCGCCGCGCCTTCATGCACCAGGACAGGCTCTTCGCGATGAGTGACGAGCAGATCCGCACCTTCGACATCAGCAACCGTGACGCTCCGCAGAAAGCCGCTGAGCTGCTCCTCTCCGCTCATGTCAATCAGGTGGTGGTGCAAGGCGATCACCTGGTGCGAATGGCTGCCGACTGGTGGACCAGCGAGCCCCGGCTCGAGGTCGTGACCGCCGCCGATCCCAGCTCGGCCGATCCCATCGGAGCCGTCGATCTGGGGCCGATGCTCGCCACCGCCGAGGATGATGACAGCTGCTACCGCTGGAGCTACTGGGACGTCCGCCTCTACGCTCACGGTCAGAGCGTCTTCTTGGTGTGGCCGTCGTGGAACGACCAGACCGCCCGGGTGGCCGCCGTCGACCTGTCCGATCCGACCCAGCCGCGGCTAGGGCCCCATCTCGACGTGGCCGTCGATACCCACAGCTACTACGGATACCACTGGAGCTACGCCCCCTCGCTGCTGGCGGTCGGCGACTCGGTAGCTCAGGTCGGCTCCACGCTGGCCTTCCTCAGGGTCCACACGACACTCGACGAATGGGGCTATCCCGACGCGCTACCGACAATCGGCACCAGCCACGGGGCGAGTCTGCGGGTCGTGGATCTGTCCAACGTGGACGAGCCCAAGCTCGCCGCAACGGTCACGTTGCCGGCAGGCGGTGGCCACACTGGCCTGACCGCTCAGGGCCACAGAGTGCTGCTGTCCCATTGGGAGCCGCTGCCGGGCCTGTCAGGGAAGGCTCGCTTCTATCTCGACCGGATCGATCTCTCCAACCCCAGCGCGCCGATCGCGCTTGCCCCGATCAACGTGCCAGGGTCGCTGGTGGCCTACGACCAACCATCGGCCAATCTGCTGACCGTGGACTATCAACGGGAGATCTTGCCCGACGTGTTGCGCACCACTTGCTACGAGACCTTCAGCCATGGCGCCCAGTTCTGGCCCCACGACGAGCAATGGTGGGAGACCGACGACTGGAACACCGTGCGCGGCCAGTGCTGGTTCATGCATCGCAAGCTGAAGCTCGTCCACGTTGACGAGATCAACGGTACGGCCAGGCTGCTTGATGACCACCCGCTGCCTGACGACCTGTCCACCAGCCAGTGGCTCGTCGCCGATGACCGGGTGTTCTTCACGAGCAACCCCCAATACTATGACGATGCCGGTGACGAGAGCCTAGTGTGGGTGATTGGCGGGCTGAGGGCAGGGGAGCTGTTGGTTCACAACGAGGCCCTGGACGCGGCACCTTGGGCCTGGTGGCAGCCCATCGAAGCGGAGGGTCAGCGGTTGGTGGCCTGGACTTGGTCCGGCGGTATCGTCACGGTGGATGCCGGCGACCTCGATGACCTGGCGATCGAAACCCACGACACGGTGCCGTGGCGCATCTCGAGCGCTGAGATCGAGGGCGACCGCGCTTACCTCTCGCTCGGGTCCTACGGGCTGCGAGTGGTCGATCTCGACGGGGTGCCCGGCTCGTGAGGTCAGCCGCGAGGTGACAGTCTGCCTTTCAGGTCGGTTTGGCCGCCGACGTCGGGCGTGGGATGGCACCGGTCACGGACGGGGTCGTAGAGCAGGCGGCATGAGAAGCCGATGTTGCCCTGAGCGCGCATCTCGTCCCAGCTGGTCACGTAGTAAGAACATCGGTTGTTGAGGCAGACGTAGACGAAGTCGAGATCCCACTCCAAGAAGGGCGACTGCTCCAGATCGAGCTTGGTGAACGGTTCTTGGCAGTAGGGACACGCGAGGGTCTTGCTGAGCTGTTGCTTGCGTCGAGCCAGTTCATCGGGATCGACGGGATCGCCGAGCTCAGAGGGGATTTCGGGTCGGGGTGGCCGGTCGCCGGAGCCGCCACGTTTGTCGGCATAGACGGCAAAGACAGGGTCGCTCGGGATCCCCCGTTCAGCATAGTGGTCGTCTGCCGACCGGACTTTCCCCTGGGAGCTGAATATTTGCGGCTTGTGGTAGGCCTCGGTGACGTGGGTGAAGTAGTCCTCCACCAACCACACCCGCTCCTTCTCCGTCGAATCGCACCAGATCTTCACAGCCTTGGTCGAGAACATTCGGTTGGAGAGGATCACGAGGTGCAAGCCGCCGGGCTTGAGCACCCGCGCGACCTCGGCGAAGACCTCGACGGGCTTGGTCAGATATTCGACCGAGACGGTGTTCAGCACTACGTCGAAGGTCTCGTCCTCGAAAGGCAAACAGGGGTCACGATTGAGGTCCTGGACGACCCGCTCGTCGAGGGCTGGGTTGCGCTCGAGCTCGACGGCGTTGAGCCCGAGACCCACCACCTTGCCAGGGGTCAGGCTCTCAGGCAGGTGGCTGTCCAGGCTGGCCATCAGGTCGAGGATCGCCGGCTGCGGCTCGACGACCAAGGTAGCGATGACTCGCTGGACTGTAGCCAGAGCGATCGGGTCGAGATGGGCGACTAGGCGCGGCTTGCGATAGAAGACGCCGTCGTCGTCTTGGTCCTCCCGTGAGAAGGATTCTGGTCCAAGGGTGTCGTAGAGCCGCTGGGAAAAATGGATTGCTACGGTCATGATCACTGACTCCGAAACCAAACGCCCCTCTCTTACGCGACTTCTGGAGCGCTGCCAGACAATTTACCGTCAGACAACCTGCCCGAAGACAATCTGTGTCCGTTTCGCACAAAGGGAAGGGCATAGCCGCCTGGCGGGGCAAGACGGCCACTGGCAAGCGTCCGCCAAAGGCGTTTAGGTGCAGAACGTCACCACGGGGCCTTGGCACGCATGGCGCTGCCAGGTTAGGGAGCTGCCATGCCCAAGCTGCGTATCCTGTCATGGAACATCAACTCGGTACGCCTGCGGATCGACTCGCTGCGGCGATTGGTGCGCAAGCTGGAGCCTGACGTGGTCTGCCTTCAGGAGATCAAGGTGCAAACGGATCTGTTTCCGCGCCAAGCTTTGGAACGGATGGGGTTTTGTGGGGGAGCGATTGTCGGACAAAAGGGCTACCACGGCGTGGCGACCTTCTGCCGCGAGCCCCTGGATGACCATTGGTCCAAGGCGATAGGTCGCTCCAAAGATGCTCGCCACGTGGCGGTGACCGTCCAGGGAGTGGAGATCCACAACATCTACCTGCCGGCGGGCGGTGACCTGCCCGATCCGGAGCGTAACCCAGCCTTCAAGGCCAAGCTCGAGTTCATGAGAGCCCTGGCCCGGTGGACCAAGCAATGGCCGGCCCGGGCCACGGCGAGGCGCGTCCTGGTCGGTGACCTCAACGTGGCGCCTTTGGAGACTGACGTGTGGTCCCATCAGAAGCTGAAGCGGGTGGTCACCCACAGCCCGGTCGAGGTGGCTCACCTCGAGATGATGCAGCGGGCTCACCGATGGGTGGACGTGGCCCGCACTGTGGTGCCGCCCGACCAGCCGCTCTACACCTGGTGGAGCTATCGATCCCCTGACTGGCGGCGGCAAAACAAGGGCCGGCGGCTCGACCACATTTGGGTCAGCCCGGCCTTCAGCGAGAGCATCGTCGATTTCAGCGTGGCCCGTGACGTGCGGGGCTGGAAACGGCCGTCGGACCATGCACCGGTGTTGGCCACCCTTCAGCTGTGAGGCTGCCGAGCGGTGCCCGCTGCGCCTCGGCGTCAGGCCAGACCGACCCCGCGACGCAGGGCGGCGGCCATCTCCTTGGCTGATCCCCAGCGATCCTCCCGGTTCTTGCACAGCGCTCGGTCGACCACGTCGATGAGCCCCGCCGGCAGGTCGTCCCGCAGCGTGGCCAGAGACGGCGTGTCGTTCTGGACGATTTGTAGCAGCACGTCGAAGGTGTCCTCACTGTCGAAAGGCAGCATCCCGGAGAGCGCCTCGAACAAGAGGACGCCTACTGACCACAGGTCGGCCCGACCGTCCACGTCATCGGCTCGCGCTTGCTCAGGACTCATGTACTGGGGGGTTCCCACCGTCAGCCCATCGGCGGTCAGCTCCATGGCCGACTCGTTCAGGGTGATGATGCCGAAGTCGACCAACCTGACGTGCAGGCCGCCAAACTCGTCGTGGAGCAGCAGCACGTTGGCGGGCTTGACGTCTCGATGCACCAGGCCAACGGCGTGCACCGCCCCCAGCGCATCGAGCAGTTGAAGCGCAATCTCGAAGACCTCCGGAAGGCCCAGGGCACCGGCCTCCGAGGCCTGCTGCATGTCCTGCCCGTGCAGAAACTCTTGCACCAGATAGGGGCGCCCACCCTCAGTGGTGCCTGAAGCGATGAAGGCCACAATCCCGGGGTGACGGATCCGTTGGGCCGCCTGGGTCTCACGGAAGAAGCGGGACAGGTGTTCCTCAGATCCGAGCAGATCGGCGTGGAGCAACTTCACCGCGACCCGTTGGTTTACGATCTGGTCGCGGCCTTCGTATACGGTGCCCGAAGCGCCGTCACCCAGCAGCCTGAGCAGCTCGTAGCGTCGCCCAATGACGCGACCGATATCTGAAGCGTTCTTCATTGTGGACACAAGCGTTCAGAATCACCGGAGCCTAGCGGATGGCCTCGTCCAATGCCACGAGGAGCGGTGTCGCTGGGCCGGGTCTCGCCGGTCGGCCAGGGGTGCTGCCAGATCACCGGCCCATGTTAAGCTGCATCACGGGGTAACGGGTTGCCCGACCCAGGGCCCGTCCGACCGACCTTGCTCCATGACCTATCGCCTGCCACCTCGACAGGCACCTAGCCCAGGACGTCCTGATGACTTCACCGGACCAACCCAACCCCCGCCTGCCCCTGCTGCGCCTCATGGCTTGGGCCGCTCTCTGTTGCTTGCTTCCGCTCGGCTGCGTCGCCCTGGCGGGGATGGACAACGACTATGTCGTGGGTGACACCGGCACTGGCGGCTCGAGCACCAGCGGCACCGGCGGAAGCGCTAGCGGTACTGGCGGAAGCGCTAGCGGCACCGGCGGAAGCGCCAGTGGTACCGGCGGAAGCTCGAGCGGCACCGGCGGAAGCTCGAGCGGTACCGGCGGAAGCTCGAGCGGCACCGGTGGCAGCACCAGCGGTGGGCCTCCCAACTTGGTCAATGGCAACCTCATCGTCCGCTACTTCATCGATGAAGGCTCGATCGGCCAGCCCACCAAGGATTTGCTCGATTCGGCACCCAATCCGCTGAACCTAGTCATCGACTTCGATGGGACGAACCTCGGTTACACCGAGGTCAATGGCAATCGGGGGCTTCATTGGACCACTGCGGGCACCAATGCGCGGGCCTCTGTCTTGGCCACCAACACCAAGATTCAGGCCGCCCTCAACGGCTCGGGTACGGCCACCATGGAGCTGGTCATCGACGTCGACAGCGCTGGCGGTAGCGAGGCGCGGCTCAGCCACATTGGTGCGGGCACCGAAGAGGGCTTTTTTACCCTCGGCTGGGACAACAGCAACGTTCAGTACTGGATGAACGGGGCCTACAACGTGGGCCGCTGGAACGTGTCACTCAACACGCTGGGCCGGGTGGTGCTCCACCTGGTGGTCGAGATCCTTCATGGGGATATGACGCAGCGCACCCGGCTCTACGTGGACGGCGTGTTGATCACCCCCAACAGCGCCCCGATGTTCCCAGGCACCAACACCCCCTTCATGTCACCTGCAGGCAGGCACTACGTGCTCGGCAACCGGGAAATGGGCGGCCGGTCGTTCCAGGGCACGCTCTACTACGCCGCCATGTACGCCGGCGCCCTCAGCCAGGGCGATATTTCCCAAAACGCCTCGGAGCTGCTGGCCAACGACGACGGCTTCTGAGACGGGGCGGACCACGACTCAGGGTCCGACCGGCCCGACCTCTTCGAAGGTGTCCGGCGGTTCGGGCTCGACTGCCGGACTGGTACCGGTGAGCAGGGGCGGTGGCTGCAGGGCCGAGCTCAGCACTTTGCAGACGTCCTCGTGCTCCTCGCACCCGCAGCCGTTGCCACCACGCCCAAGAGGCTCCCATGCCGCCGGCGATTGCCATGCCTCTTCATAGGCAGCACACGGTCTGGCTGATCGTCGTAGGGGTGGGCAGCGTCGTCCCACCGGCGGCCTGGCAGCTACCTGGACTAGTAATCTCTGCCCGGCCTGACTGGGGCGGTGGGTTGCTGATGTCGTCGCAAGCGACGTCGCTGCTAGGCATGAAGTAGCTCCCTGCGCAGACCGCATCGTTGAAGTGCAGGTTCAGGCGGCAGCTCACCCCTTGGGCCGAAGCGCAGCTGCAGGGATTGCAGAAATCGTCGCTGGCATAGACCTTGTGGGATTCGGAAAACCCGTCAGGACACGAGACGTCTCCGGCCCGGGCCACGCAGAGCTTCTCATCCCAGCCGTTTCCGGCGACGGGCAAGCAGCCATCACTACAGCTCGAAGGGGCCGGGCACAGCGCTACAAATGTGCCGTCGGCCACTGATGGCTTGCCCACCGGGGTGCAGGAGCCGCTCGGTTGGAAGGTGAGGTTCAGCGCCACCCAGCTCGTTGGGTTGGAGATGGCTTTGCAGCTCTGAGTGTCGAACTCGAGGTCGAGCCCGGAATTAGCGCAGGGGTTGTTGCTGAAGAATTGGGCGGACACCGGGCAGCTAGCGTTGGAGGTGGGGCACTCGCAGAGGGGGCACTCGACCCCGCTGGTGTCAGTGCTTCCCTCTTGGATGGCACTGACACATGACGGCGCAGCGCTCTGGGTACCGGTATAGAGCTGCACCCTGGTGTCCCAGCCGGAAAGATCGGGCAAACCGGGGCAGTCGCCATCGTCTCGGAAGCAGCGGCAGCCGTCGGTGGTGGTGCTGCATGGATCGTCGTTGCCACCTAGGCTGGTCGTCGTGCCACTGCTCGTCGAGCCACCGACACCGGAGGTGGACGAGGTGGTGTCGTAGCTCAGATCGTCGACACCGAAGAGGGTGTTGCATCCCAGCGACCCACTCCAGGCAATGGCGACGGCTGCGCCACCGACGGTCAGCCGGCGGCATCGCGGTGACCGGATGAGCCGCAGCTGGGGGGGCATGTCAGCATCATAACCGACGCAGAGCTGGCGAACGAGCCGACGCGGGGATCGCTCTCGGCTCTCGGCTCTCGGCTCTCGGCTCTCTCGATCCTCGTTTCACTCGAATCTCGGGACAGCGCAGGTCGTGCTCACTGGAGCTTCGGGGCCTCCATCGGTCGCCGGGTTTGCTGCGAGGGCGACTGAACGCTGGGGGCGAGGTCGCCTTCTCGCAAACCCGGCGACCGATGGAGGCCAGATGAAGCACGCATTCGATTACGAAAAGCTCGATTGT
>JAUVCD010000855.1 GCA_030590865.1 Myxococcales bacterium
CCTCGACCGTGCCCTGCAACCCGAGACCGCGGCCGAGACTCAAGAGCCGAGCCAGATCGAAGGCGTCGTGGTGGCCACGGTCGGTCAGCACCGCCGCCCGAGCGACCTCGTCCCGAAGCTGCCGCAGGGGCTCACAGGTCGGGCAACAGCCCTCCCCCTCGCAGCTCGCCCGCCTCGCATGCACCCGCGCCAGCGCACGGCTCAGCGCCCCGACATAAGGGGCGCAACGTCGGGGCCAAGAGCCCTGGGATCCGTCCAGGGAAGCCTGAATGGCAATGGCCCGCAGACGCTCCCCGGCGAAGCCTTCCTGGGCATCGGGCCCAATGAGGCAGCCGGCCACCGCCGCCAGCGAGGCGCCGGCATCGCGCTCCAACTGCCAGACCCTCAGCCTCGGCGCGAGCCCCCAGAGCAGCGCAGCGGCGAGCAGGCTCGTCAAGGCAAGCCAGGTCCACCGGCGGCCCCGTGGCGCAGCGAGGCCCGGTCGGCTGGTCAGATGAGTCATGAGACGATTCACCGTTGCCCTGCAACGGTGTTCTGCTTAGACGTCCTTGGCAGGCAATAAGTTCCCAGAAACGCACCCCCAAGGGAATAGAACCATGGCCACAGGCGCAGAACGATTCGCCGTTTGCCTGGTGGCGCTGCTAGGCGGCGCCATCTCAGCGTGCCAGGACGGCAGCTCTGGCAGCTCTGACAGCTCTGCCAGCTCTGACAGCCCGGGGCCCTCACCCTCCGGGCCCACCGCTCAGGGAAGCACCAAGCCGCGCCAGCCGGCCTACGTCGCTGGCCTGACCCCTGGCCGCTACGTCGCCGTGGTCTTCCGGCTGATGATCCCGGCCGCGGTCGGGACGATCCAACAACGGTTCGCCGAAGCAGGCCGGCAGCACGCTCAGTGGATGATGAGCTACGCCGAGCAGCACGCCGCGCTGCCGCCAGGGTCGCCCCTGCCCTACCACCCCAAGTTCGGCATCAGCGAGGCCGAGTACCAGACGCTGACCCAGGCCTATCGACAGATGAAGGTCCACGAGCAAGAGCGCTTCGATCTGACGGTCACGCGGCGGGGGGACAAGCTGCGGCTAGCCGCAACGGGCAAGCACGCCTTCATTTCGAAGATCGCCATCAGCGACACCGGAAGGCTGCAGTTCGGGGACCTGGTGGTGGACAAGCCCAAGCGGGCCGAGGCGCTGGCCGGCAAGTTTGGCACCTGGTCGGGGTACTACTGGGCCTACGACCCCTCCCAGCAGCCCCAAGGACGGCTCAACAGCCTGGAGATTGATCTGGGCACCGTGCTGTCCAGCAACCGCCGCTTCCTGCGCATCAGCCGCAAGCAATCGGATGGCAAAGCCATCATCGAGAGCCACGACCTGCTGTGCTGGATCGATCCGCAGCCGGCTGGATGATGTTCAGCCGCTCGACGTGTCGCCGTCCTCCGTCGAGCTCCCGGAAGAGCCGCTGCGAGCGTATCGCTGGAGCTTGCGGTAAAGGGTCTTACGGTCCAGGCCCAGGATCTTCGCGGCCGCTGAGCGGTTGCCGCCGCTGCTGTCCAGCACGTGCAAAATGTAGCGTCGCTCGACGTCCTCGAGGGGCACCAGCGCCGCCGGGTCCGTCCCGCCGAAGGCGATACTCTGCTCCTCGTAGTCCCGCACCTTGTCTGGAAGATCGTCGGCCACCAGCTTGTCGTATTGGGTCCAAGCCACGGCGTGTTCCATTGCGTTGCGCAGCTCACGAACATTGCCTGGCCAGTGATAAGCCATCAGCTTCTTCGCGGCTTGCGCCGTCATCGCGGTAACCTTCTTGCCTGCCCGCTCGGCGTATTGGTCGATGAATCGTTGCGCGAGGAGCAGGATGTCCCCGCCGCTGGCCCGAAGCGGGGGGGCTTGTAACGTGATGACGTTGATTCTGAAGAAGAGGTCCTCTCGGAATGTCCTAGTCTCGACACGATGCTCGAGATCTCGGTTGGTGGCGGCAATGACCCTGACGTCGACCGCCACCTCCGCGTCGCTGCCCACCGGACGCACGTGGCCCCCCTCCAGCGCTCGCAGGAGCTTGGGTTGCAACGTCAGCGGGATCTCTCCGACTTCATCGAGCAGCAGCGTGCCGCCGTCCGCTTGCTGAAAGAGGCCCTTGCGCTTCTCGCGGGCGTCGGTGAAGGCACCACGGGTATGGCCGAACAGCTCACTCTCGAGCAGCGCCTCTGGGAGCGCTGCACAGTTGACGGCCACGAAGGGTCCGTCGCGGCGGCGACTTCGCTCATGGAGGCTCCGGGCGATCACTTCCTTGCCCGTGCCGCTCTCGCCAGTGACGAGGACCGTGGCCTCAGAGTCTGCGACCCGATCGATTTGACTGCGCAGCCGCCTCATCGCCGGGCTCTGCCCCAAGAGCTCTCCGCTGCCGAGGGATTGCTCCACGACTCGTTCGAGCCTCCGGACCTCCTCCTGCAGGGCCCGGTGCTTGACCGTCCGCTCGAGCACCAGGGCGATCATGTCTAGCTCGAAGGGTTTGGTCACGAAGTCGTAGGCGCCAGCCCGCAAGGCTTCGATGGCATTCTCCATGCTTCCGAAGGCCGTGACGACAATCACCGGCACGTCGGGCCGAGCTGCCACGATGGCCTTGCACAGCTCGATGCCACTGAATCCAGGCATGCGCAGATCGGTCAGCACGACGTCGATCGGTGCCCCTGCGACGACCGCCAGCGCCTCACGACCGTCGACCCGCCACGTCACGTCGAAGCCGCGCCGCTCGAGATCCTTATTGAGCAGCTGGCACATGCCACGATCGTCATCGACGACCAGTACATGGCCGCTCACGTGCCACGGCTCCGGGGAAGATAGACCGAAAAGCAGCTACCGCTACCGAGCTCGGAGTCGACGGTGATCCAGCCGCCCTGCTCCCCGACGAGACCGTGAGCGATCGACAATCCCAGCCCCGTACCTTCGCCGACGTCCTTGGTAGTGAAGAATGGTTCGAACATATGGTCCATCGTCTCTTGGCTGAGTCCGTCACCGTCATCGCGGATGTCGATACGGACATACGCTCCAGGGTCGCCGTCAACGCCGATGGGCGGCGTTGACTCGAGCGACTCAGTGGACAGAGTGACCGTGGCACCTTCGGCACGCGACTGCAGTCCATTGATGATCAGATTGCTCAGCACCTGTTGCAATTGTCCAGGATCGGCTCGGACGTCGAGCGGCTCAGCGACCGAGCAGACCTCGACCTTGCCGCCATGTTTCTTCACCAGCGGTCGCAGCAGATCGACGGTTCGCGCAAGCACCTCTCCGAGGGCCAAACGCTCGATACCCGCTGGTTTGCGTCGCGCAAACTCGAGCAGTCGCTGGACGATTGCGGTCATTCGTGCAGCCTGCTGTTTGATGGT
>JAUVCD010000892.1 GCA_030590865.1 Myxococcales bacterium
GGACGGCAACATCCTGGTGGCCCTGGGTGCCGGAGCTGGCGTCCTCCGGGTACAGCCGTCCTCGCCCACCGTGGTGGTCGACTCGTTCATCCACGAGAGTCTGTATTGGGCCGTGCCCCTCACCATCGACAACACCGGCAACATCTACACGGCCGACTACGAGACGGGCTCAGGCTCCGAGCCGGCCGATCTGTTCGTCTTCGACTCGACGGGCACCCCCATCGCGACGACGCTCCCCTCGGACATCTACGGCCCCTTCGGCATGGTGGTGGCCGGCGCCGTCTTGCCCTGTGGGGCTTACCAGCTGCCGCGGTAACGGATCGGGTTTCAGCGAAACGAGCTTCTGCGACTCGGGCTCGAGCTCGGCCACTGGGCGGGACCGGCATGTCCCATGGTTGCCGTGTTTGAGGTGGCTCAGCGAGCCACGGCGGCCGAGCGCGCCACCGCTTGGTACACCGCCAGCGTTTCTCGAGCCTGACGCTCCTGCGTGAAGCGGGCGGCTCGGGCCAGGCCGCGCCGCCGGAGCTCATCACGCCGATCAGGATGGTCGGCGAGGTCCATGATGGCTCTGGCGATCTCGTCGTCGTCACAGGGGTCCACCAGAATTGCACCATCCCCAGCGACCTCCGGCATGCTCGAGCAGTTGCTGGTGATCACCGGGCACCCCATGGCCATCCCTTCGAGGACCGGCAGACCAAAGCCCTCGGCGTGAGACACGAACAAAGTGGCCAGGGCCTTGCGGTAGAGCGCGTGGAGCGTTGGGTCGTCGACGTGACCGAGGAACTGCACGATGTCGGACACTTGGTAGCGAGCTGCGTCGGCGCGCAGCAGGGCCAAGCGATTGGTGGCTAACCGGCCGGCCCAGGCCAAGGTGATCGCGCCGCGCTCTTGGCGCTGGCGAGCGACCCGCCCCAGCGCCTGAAACATGGCGCGGTGGTTCTTGCGCCAGTCGGCATCCCCTAGGAACAAGACGAAGGGCCTCTCGCTCAAGTCGAGGGCGGCCACCAGATCAGCGTCTCGCGGGCTCGGCAACGGTTGCCAACGCCGGTGGTCGATGCCGTGTCGCACCACCGTGATCTTCCGTGCCGGCACCTCGAGGAGCGCCTTCAGATCTCCGGCGGTCGCGTCGCTGATCGCGATGATGTGGTCAGCCCTGCGGCAGCGGCGAGCGTCGAGCAGTTGGCGGCCCCACCGGTAGCCGTCCTGCCAGTTGGTGTAGTGCTGCGGATAGCGCAGCGGAATCAAGTCGTGGCATGTCACGACCTGAGCGGCGGCTGCCTTGAACAGCGGTGTTGTGTTGGTGTGGGGCAGGTGCACCACGTCGGCACCCACGTAGCGCGCGGCGCGGGCCAGCCCGAGGCGGCTGCGGTAGGCCCAAGACCAGCGGCCTACCTCCTGCCGCCGTGGATCGCACAGCCTGGCCAGCGAGCGCTCCGGATCGTCGCTGATCCGTATCCGCCCATCCCAGCCAATCTCTTCGAGCAGCCGCAACCGCACGCCACACTCACCGAGCCGCGCGAATGCGCGCACCAGCTCAGCCACATATCGACCAATGCCGCGGACCCGGGTGTCGGTGCTGAGAATCGTCAGATCGCACAGCACCCGAGGCGCGTCGATGCCCCTGGTTTGATAGGCCACCACGATGACATTGGTGATGCTAGACGGCCCCATCCTCGGCAACAAGCCAAGGCGTCGAGCCAGCGGTCCACGGATCGATGACCCCTCGCGCAGGCGCTTGCACGCCTCGGCGCAGGACGCGGCTTGTGGCCACGGTGAGTTGTCCGCTTGAACCCCGAGACGCGGTTACGTTAGGCTGCGGTGCACTTGCGCTGCGCCATCTCGCGAGCGCCCCAGGGAGGCCCCATGTCCGTCGCATTGCACTCATCGAAAGCTCTCTTGGCCGTTGTCCTCGCCGCGTTTCTGACCGGCTGTCCCGAAAAACCGACTGGGACCGAGTCGGCGGCTGCCAGCAGCGCGCCAGCCACCACGGCGGCGCCGGCACCGCCGCCGAGCAAGCCAGCGCCGAAGGCAGAGCCGCTCAAGCCGCGGGACGACTGCCCCGAGGGCTCGGCCGGCCCGGGCACGTTCAAGCAGCCCTGCGATGCCAAGGGCGACGCGCGGATCATGGACGTCAAGTGGACCAAGAAGATCTCCGATGCCGGACCCACCTTCAGCGTCCAGAGCAAGGCAAAGAAGGTCATCCTCTTTGGGGCCATCGTCGTTTATTTCTACGACAAGGACGGCAAGCAGCTCGAACTCAAGGTCGGCGACAAGACCCAGAAGAAGCAGCGTTGCACCGGGCGCATCTTCGCGGGCGTCATGAAGCCCAACGAAAAGGCGACGCTGACCTTCTCGTGTGTGAAGAAATCGCACGTGCCCGAAGGCACCGAGACCATCGAGGGCGAAATGCAGATGGTCGGCTTCGCCGACGCAAGTGGCAAGAAGACCGACTACTACTGGCGGAACGATGACATCGCTCCCGAAGAGCGCCCCAAGGGTGGGGTCAAGGCGGCCGCTAAGTAGCGGCACCGCCTGGCTTGTCCGGCCACTGGCGCATCAGTCCTTCTTGGGCCGTCGAGGCCACTAGCACCCCCTGGCGAGAAAAGATCTGTCCTCGCACCAGGCCGCGGGCGTTACTGGCCGAGGGGCTCTCGACCGTGTAGAGCAGCCACTCGTCCATCCGGAAGGGGCGGTGGAACCACATGGCGTGGTCGACGCTCGCCACCTGCATCCCTGGGGTGAGCCACGAGACGCCGTGGGGCTGCATGGCGGTGGTCAACAAGTGGAAATCCGAGGCGTAGGCCAGGAGAAACTGGTGGATCGAGCGGTGGTCGGGCAGGCGGTCGATGGCTTTGAACCACACTTGTTGGCTCGGCGGACGAGTGACGGGCTGCAGCGGGTTCACGGGGTCGATGGGACGGATCTCGATGGGCCGCTCGCAGGTCGCCCGCTTGCGCAGGGCCTTGGGGATTGCATCGGCCCGTTGCCGCAGCAGCTCCCGCTCCGAGAGCAGCTCGTCGGGACCGACGGTTTCGGGCATCTCACTGTGGTGCTCGAAGCCCTCCTCGTTCCGTTGGAAGGAGGCCGACATGTTGAAGATGGCGCGGCCTTTCTGGATGGCCACCACCC
>JAUVCD010000345.1 GCA_030590865.1 Myxococcales bacterium
GTCGCCGAACGCACTAGCATCGTCGGCTCGATCGGTGTCGTGGGCGGTAAGCTGTCCTTTGCCGACAGCCTCGCCGAGGTCGGGATCCATGTCGAGGCGGTAGCCGCCAAGGACGGCGGTAGCGCCCGTGCCCTCTATGGCTCACCGTTGTCGGCCTGGGACGAGGCGACCCGCGCGAAGGTGCTCGCCTCCGTGCAAAGCACCTACGACCTGTTCCTCGATCGTATTGCCGAAGGACGAGGGATGACGAAGGACCAGATCCACCCGGCGGCAGAAGGGCGAATCATGGGGGGTGACGACGGCAAAGGCGCAGGGCTCGTCGACGAAATGGGCGGGTTGAGCCATGCCATCACCGTAGCCATCGAGCTTGGCAAGCTGGATGCCGCAATCCCAGTGCAGGTGGTCCGTCCGCCCTCGGGCTTGATGAGCTTGCTCGGCATGGAGCCCGCGGCCGCCCAGGCGGCTGCGGCGGCACAGCTCGAGCGCGAGGCAGCGCGACTTGCAGCCGGGGCATTGACCGGCGCGCTCCTCCCATTCCGCCATGAAATCGAGGCCTTCCGGGCCAGCGTCACCCCGCTACTGGCCGGTGAGCGAGTCATCGCCGCCTTGCCCTATGCGCTGGTCCTTCGCTGATTCACGACTCTCGCCGAGCACACGACGGTGGTAGGCTCGGCCGACCGGTGGACCGCCAATCCCCATGAGTTCCTTCACCCCGCCATCCAGCAGTCTGCTCCGCTCGGCGGACCTCGATACCGTGCGCGATGTGATACTGCTCGAGGGAGCTGAGCTCGACGAGGGTGAGCGGATTCCGCAAGCTGAAGGCCCACAGGCGACCCGTGGGACGATTGAAGGCAAGCTCGCGGCTTGCATCGCTACCGAAGATCTGGCCGGCGAGCGGCAACACTCGATCCATTTGGCCGAAATGCAATTCGAGCGGGGCATCGACCTCGATCGAGCCGTGCAACTGCTGCACCGGGCCCTGGAGATTGAGGATGACCGTGACCTGCGCGCCGAGCTGGTGCGCCAACTCACGCTGATGGGGCGTCACATCGAAGCGGGACACGTCGAGCGGGATGGAGAAGCCAGCAACCACGACGAGGTAGCCGCCGCCTGGCTGCAGTCCGGCGACGCCTACACTCGTGCCGGTGACGCCAACGAAGCGATCGCCACCTACCGGGAAGTGGCGATGCTCGCCCCCGACGATCCGCGGCCCTTCGAGCGCATCGCCTCGCTGGCCAATTGGGATCCCGACGCCGTGCCGGTGGAGCGGGCTGCCGATGCTCTGCTCGAGGCAGCCAAGCGCTACCCGGCAGGCGGCGACGGTCAAATCATCAACCTCCTCCACGCCTTCGAAATGGCGCCGGCCTATGCTCGCAGCGCCGAGGGGCTGACCAAGCTGCTGGAGACTCAGGGCCGACCCCGAGCTGCAGACGAAGTCTGGCGTGAGTACGGGAACCTCAGCGACCATGCACAAGAGGTCGCCACCTGCCGCGTCACCTGGGCCCGAGGACGGGGCGATACCATCGGCGCGCTCGGCGCTGCACTGGACGTCTGCATCATCGGCAAGCCGGACAAGGAGAATCGCGACAAAGTCCTCCTCGAGTTGCTCGCCGACCAGGACTGCGCGGCAGCGCTACAAGCTCACGCCCTAGACGACCAGCCCTTCGACTCGGAACTCGCCGCCGCCGCCAGAACGAAAAGTGGCATGGGGAGGGCCGACGCCTTCAGCAAGCTATCGACCCGCTTCCAAGGCGGGGCGCGTGCCTTACTACTGGCCTTCGCCTCTGAGGCTTATGCCTCGGCGGGCAACACCGCACGGGCCCGCAAGACGGCCCTCGCGGCACAGTCCGTCGATCCTTGGCTGCCCCGTGCCCAGGCTGCGATGGTCGCTCAGGATCCCAGCGACGAGCTGGGTCCAGGGGAGATCGAAGCCGCAGCCGGGCAACTGCCGCCCCGCTCGTGGTTGGTCCGGATGATGGCCGCCCGCCTACAAGCCAGCGGGGAGCATGAGATGGCGCTCATCTGGGCGCGACGGCTCGTAGATCTGCGGCCCGGCGATGCGGCCCCGGTGCTCGAGCTGCTCGATCGGGCGAGCGCTAGCGAGGACGTCAACCTCATCAAAGTGGCCTTGATGTCGGTGCTCGAGACCGTGCAGCCGTGGCACGAGGTCGGCGCCGGACTGAGTCGCGCATTACGAGCGGTGATCGTCCGAGACGTCACGGTGGCAAGAGAGCTGGGCCAGGCGGTCCTCGAGGCGGTCGGCCCCGGGGAGGAGCAGCTCTTCGAGACCTATCGCGAGCTGGCGAAGATGGCCGACGACCCAGAGCTCGAAACGGCGGTCACGCTACGCCGGGCCGCCTCTGACGAAATCGCCGATGACGAGCGTGCGGACCTGTACCTCGAGGCCGCCGAGCGGTGCCCAACCCACGGGGACGTCGAGGCAGCAGCCGAGCACCTCTATTGCGCTGCAGCCCATGGCGGAGCGGTCAACCGTCTCGTCCCGCTGCTCGCTGAGCTCGACCACCAACTCGACGACGTCGCCGAGGAACAACGGTCGGACGCAGTGCTCGCCCATGCCCATGCCACTGCGTGGACCGCAGAACAGCAAGGAGCGCAAGCTGCGGCGCAAGCCTGGCGCAGACTCGGCGCGCTGCGCTGGGATCTCGCAGGCGACCAAGATGGCGCCGATGATGCGTTCTTCGTGGCCTGTGCCCACGACCCGGACGGTGGTCCCTATCGCTACGCCTACGACCTGCTGGATCGCTTCGGAGCCGAGCTGGCCGTGGCGACGGTCGTCGAGCGGGCGGTGATGGTGGGCGACGAGGGGGAGGACCTTCCCCTCTGCGGGAAGCTCTACTCGGCAGCCGCCCGCGTGGCGGCCGCTGCCGACCTGGATGAGCTCGCCCTGAACGCAGCCGTCGCGGCGGTTCAAGCCGATCCATCCCGTGGCGACGCAGTGGCCATCGTCGAAAAAGTCGCCACCGACGACGAGGGGCTCGTCGCGCTCGACTTCGTCTACAACACCTTGGCCGACGCAGCCATGGGCCGCTATGGCTTCCGAGCGGCTCACTACCGCGCTGCGCGGCAGCTGGAGCGACGCAAGGCCTACGAGCAGGCGTTGCGTCACGCCATCCAGGCCTTCGAGGCCGTACCCAGTGTGGGTGCCTCCTACGAGATACTGGTCCGCCTGGCGGCACGGACTGGCGACGAAGGCGCCGCGGTTCGCTCCCTGGCCGGCGTGGCCGCCACCTTCCCTGCCGAGGTCGGGACGGTGTGGCTCTTGCGCGCCGCAGAGCTGGCCAAGCAGTCCTCAGGCGCCAGCGAGCTGCGCTTCGACTTGCTGCTCAAGGCGTTCAAGCTGCGGCAGAGCGTCGAACTGGTCGAACAACTCGGCGAGGCAGCCGCCGAGCTGACGGCCGGGGCCGATGACGGCGAAGTGGTCTACATCCGCCTCGAACGCGCCCTCACCGAAGCGCTGCCCGAGCTGTCCGGCCCCCGCGGCGCAGCGACGGCGATTGCGCTCGGGGTGGTGGCGCTCGCCGTGATGTCGGCTCCGAGTCTCGCCGTGAGCGCGCTGCAGCGAGCGATGCGGACCGACCGGCGAGGGGCCGACTTCGCGCCGGTGCTCCCCCACCTAGACACCCTCTGCGCTGACACGGTCGCCGCCCATAACTTGCTCGAGCAGCTCAACGAACGACGGGCGGACAAGTCCGTGCCGCTATCGGACGAGCTCGAGGAGATCTCCTCTCGGCTCTACCTAGCGCTCAGCGATGTCCCGCCGCCTAGCGTGCCGACGCTCTCGTCCAGCAGCGTGCCGCCGGCCAGCGCGCCACCTGAGGGGGACGCCGACGCCCCGGTCGTCCAGGCGGTGCACGAAGAGGTCGAGCTCAACGACACGATGATCGAAGCGGCGCTCGCCCAGGCAGTCAGTGACGGCGACGCCGGTGGCGAACAAGACGAAAGCGAGGGCCGGGCCGCAGGAGTGGAACGGGACGAGCACCCTGGCGACAAGCGGTCAGCCGAAGCTGTGACGGTGCCGGTCACCACAGGCCTAGCAACCGAAGATAGCGGTCCTCGAGACGCCGAGGTGGCCGCCGCAGTCGAGGTGCTGGCAGAGGAATACGCCCTAGAAGAGGTGGAGTACGTCGAGGATGACGACGAAGACGGCGCGCTCGTTCCGAGTGTGATCCCGCCAGCACCGGACGTCCGCATCGTCGATGGACCTGGCGCAGACGGAACCGCGTTCCACCCAGAGCTGGCTGACGACGAGCTGGACGACGCCATCGAGGCTGCCGAGCACGACGCCGAACAGGCCGAGGTGGCCGAGGATCAACGTCGAGCCAGCAGCCGCCCGGCCGGGCCCCTCGGTGGTGAGGAAGATGGCTTCGCCAAGCTGGACGAGCAGCGCCGGCCTAGCGACCGGCCAGCGGCTCACCCGGGCAGCAGCGTGGCCGTGGCACGCACCATCGACTACAGCCCCGCATCAGAACGGCTCGCGCGCGAGCGGGGTGACCATCGAGCCATCGCAGCCATGCTGGCTGCCCGAGCAGGCGCCACCCACAACGCCGAGCAGCGACGCTTGATCCGATTGCGGCGGGCCGCCGTGCTCGAGCAGCGCCTCGACCAACCTGAAGAGGCTTGCGCTGAGCTCGAGACGATCCTCGAGGAGACCGGCGAGGACGCGACCGCTTTGCGCTATCTGGCTGACCTATACGGCCGCACCGAACGACCCACCCGGGCCGCACGCATGTGGCTGCGGGCGTCGAAACAAGCCACCCATTTGGACGAGAAGCTACGGGACGTGATTCGCTGCTGCGAGTCGTTGGTTCTTGCCGAGCGTCCGGAGACGGCCAAACGGCTGCTCGACGCAGCTCGCAACCTGCCCCAGTCCCTGCAGCTGTTGCGCCTCCGGGTCGCTGTTGCTCACCAGCTCGACGACCCCGGCATGTTGACCTCCGCCCAGGCCGAGCTCGATGCCCTCGGAGGCGCAGACGAAATGAACTCGTCACCGCCGAGCGGGTCGTCCCGTGCCCTCGACAGCGCGCCACCGGCGGCTGCGCCCCCTCCCCGCTGCTCGAGCGAGCCGCCGGCCAGCCCCACAGCCCCCCCAACTAACCTGCTGCAGGCGACCGCCGCGACCTCGCAGCCGCTGGCAGAGACGCCGTCATCCCAGCCGCCGAGCTCCGACCCCAGCCCAACGCCTAGTCCGATAGGGGACGATCGCGCTGCGCCAACTCGACGGGAGGTCCGAGACGTCAAGGCGCCCAGCGGCGCGAGCTTCGTCGCTGACGTCCTCGAGAACTGTCGGGTGGCCTATGTGGAGCGAGGAACGGGCAGCGCGTCGGACGCCAGGCACCTGGTCCGCAGGCTGAGCGCAATCCGCGAGGATCTGGCGGAAGAGGATTGCGATTTACACACCTTCCTACTGGTCGAGGCCCTCGATGCGGTGCAAGGACCGGCGGCGGCCATGGGCACCTTGCAACAGCATTGGGAGTCGCAGGGAGGCACACCGCTGGCCACCATCGCAGTGGCCGAACGTCTCGTACGCCGGGGCGACTTGCGCCCAGCATTGCAGCTCTACCAGCGGGTGAGGGACAAGGACCTCCGTGGGGTACGGTGCGAGGGCCAGGTAGCGCTCGACGCCGCGGCCGTGGCTCGCGAGGTGAGTGCCGACGAGACCGCCGAAGCATTCCTCGAGCGCGCAGCGCTCCATCAGGATGCTCGTCCCGAAGCGGAGAGACTATTCGCCCATTGGTTCGGCGGCTCACCGTCCGCCGCTCCGCCAGAGGACGCCCCCCATCGGGCCGGCACGAGATCGGCGGCGCCGCCACCCATTTCAGGCGAGTGGTCGCAGCAGCCGCCGTCGTCTGCCGATGTCCCCTCAGCATCCGAGCCGAGCGGCGAGCACAGGGCGCCTGAAGTCATCGATGACCTCGAGCTCGACGACAGCGGGTCGGTCACCGAGGAGCCAGTCCCCTCCTCGGCTCCGCCACGGATCCCCTCGGCCCCGCCCGCTGCTTTTACCGCACTGGCCGCCCAACCGCCGGCCTTCCCTGAGTTCATCGAGCCAGAAGAAGAGGAGCTTTTCGACGAGCTCATCAACGGCTCCTTCGAGGCCGGCGACCGGTTGGTGGCGGCCTACCGCCGGGATGGAGGCAACCGGACTCACGACGTGCTGGCCGTGCGACGCTATCAAGCTGCGCTCCGCCGCGGCGAACGCGAGGCCCTGACCCAGTTGGTCGACGCCGCCATTGCAGACAATGCGATGGCCTTTGCCCGGGCGGTCGAACACGTGCTGGGCGCCTTCGACCCGGACTTCGATCGCGTCGCTCCGCCGCCGCTCGAGCAACTCGCCCCACAACCCGAAGCGACGGCCAAGCTGCTGTTCTCACCCCATGAGGGCACCATCAACGAAGCCCTGGGCATCGTCTGCGATAGCGGCATGCTGCGCCGCGAGCTGGCCGACTACGATTTCACTGGCGCCGATCGCGTCCCGCCAGTGGCCACCACACCGGTGGGCCGGGTTTACGCTGCCCTGAGCCGGCTGCTCGACCTGGGCGGCGTCCGACTGTTCCACCGGTCCCGTACCTCCGGCCGGCTCACCGCTTCCGCAGCGCTGACCACACCCCTAGCCGCCGTCCTGAGCGGCATCGCAGACCGTGAGACGCCAGCTCTCCAGCACAGCCTCGGCAGCGCTCTGGTGGCCGCAACACCCGAGCTGGCCCTGGTGGAATGCTTGGATGAACCCATCGGACGGAACCTCATCAGAGCGCTCATCACCGGTTTCGGGCCGGTGGAGGATCGCTCGGTCAACGACGCGAGCATGGAGCAGATGCGCATGGCCCAAGACCTGTGGCAGATGGTGCCCTCGGCGGCCGAGCGCAGGCTGCGCCAGATCTGTGAGAACCGGAATGAAATGACCTATGAGGCAGCGGTCGCCAATGCCCAGGCGACTCGTCACCGCGTCGGCCTGTTCGCCTCCGGTAACCTGATGACGGCCATGACGGAGACCATCAGGGAGCTGGACCTGCCGGTTCCTCGCACCATGCGCGGCGAGGGCGTGCTCCGCGAGCTGTGTGGCAACCTAGATCTGGCCAACCTCTACGACTTCGCCATTCTTCCCGAGTACGCCGAGGCCCGGTGGAGCGGAGTCTAGGCTGGGCAGGCTCTACTCTGGGCAAGATCTGCCGGCTTGGGGTGCCCTGATGAGTCGATCGTCCTAGAATAGGAGTGGACCAAGACGGACCCGAAGAAGGTCCGCTGGGGCTCCGGTGGGCCCTGCCGAGGCGCGCACTTTGCGCCTACTGTGACACCAATGCCAGAGTTGAATTGGCTCAACAACGTGCGATCAAGCACTTGCACCCCCATGGCACGGACTTCGCTTGTGCTGCTGGGTGTGCTTGCCACGTCTTCAGCCTGCATCGTGACCGGCTCGCCGGACTTCTCGCCCCCTGAGAAAACCAGGCCCCAGCTAATCGCAGTGACCCCAACGACCGAGTTCATCCGGCCAGCATTCGTCGATGGTGCATTTCAGCCGACCACGCTCCAGGCTGAGCTGCTCTCTGAGGACGGTGGGGACAACCTGCAGCCCGTTCTGCTCATCGACTACGGCTTCGATGGTCCAGGGGACGTGCCCTGGCGCCACGCTGCACCGGTTGACGTGATTGCTCCAGGTACGCTGAGCGAGGGGCCGCGACCGCTGAGCATCAGCTGGACGCCTCCCAGCTTCATCCAGCCAGGCTGCCACACCTTGACCCTGCTGGTGACCCACGAGGCTCGGGGGTCGAATCCAGGGTTCTGGTGCCCCGCTGATCCGGACGACTACGCAACGCTGACCTGGTTCGTGGCCCTCTGTGAGGAGCTCAGCACCTGCGACTACAGCGACTGCTTCATCGCCGGCGAGGACACCTACAATTATTGCGAAGGCGGCGAGCAAGCCGACGCCGGCGCAGTGGCAGACGGGGTCACCGAATGACCTGCCGTCCCGAGCTCAGCCTGCCGCGAGTCCTCACCGCCATCGGCCTGGCGGCAGCCCTGGTCAGTAACGGCTGCGGCATCCCGCTGGCCGGTGACCTGGAGACGATCGACAACACCTGTGATGGCAATGCTGATTGCGGCACCGGCGGCGTGTGCCGCGACCAAATGTGCGTCAGCACCAAAGCCGACCTGCCCGGGCTGCTGATCCAAGTCGATGTCCCCTCCGACGCCCCAGACGCCCAGAGCACCTCATCGCTCATCGATCTCGCAGCCCAATCGGTGATGCTGCAAGGGCAGGCGGACAATGGCTTCGTCAAGACTCACGATCTCATCACCGAGCACCTGGTCCAGGTCACCGGCCAGCTGCAGATCGACCCGCCCCCGGCGGCCTGCAACCTCGCTGATGCTGGCTTCGTCGAAAGTGCCGTACCGGTCACCGTCGAGCTCCGCCCGGTGGTGAATGCCGTCGGTATCCCCTTGACGGTCTACTCGGGCAGCTCGGACATCGAAAATGAGCCCAGCAATGCCGTCTTGATGAGCGTGCCGGCAGGGTATTACGACGTCTACATCCTCCCGGCGATCCCAGAGGTCATGCAGGACGGGCAAGACACGAACCAAGCCTGTCGCGACGCCATCCCGCCCATCTTTCTGCCCAACCACGACTTCACTCAGGCCACGGTGACACTGCAAATCTCGGGCAGCGAGCCGAGCGATCTGATCGGCTCCTTTGTCGGTCTCGATCTGCAGGGTTGGTCGGTCGACTTGGTTGAAAACAAGCGGGGACGGGTCATCTCGACCGCCGACCAGGATCTCGAGACGACCAGCGCCGTGGATCCGACTAACTTTGCGCTCAAGTTCTGGCCTGAGCAGATCGAATCAGAGAGCGTGAGCGCCATCATCCGCCTCACCCCGCCAGAGGACCAACACGAGCTCGGCATGCCGACGGTACTGTGGCACCTGAGCGCCGTGGATCTCGACGGCGACTACCAGGTGCAGCTCGATTTGTCGGCCCTGTCGGTCGCTGAGGTCATCCACCTGGGAGCCAAGACGAGGGATCTATCCGCAGGGCCTGACGTCGGCGTGCCTGCCACCGTCGTCATCCAGAGCGAAGAGCTGCTCGACGGCGAGTTCGGCGGCAACGTCTCGTACAAGACGACCGTGACCACGGATGGCGACGGCGCCTTCGAGGCCTGGATATTGCCGGGGACCTACCAGGTCGTCGCGGTGCCCAGCTCGACGTCTGATTTGGCGATCACCGAGGAGACTTGGGATATCAACCCTGGCGACCTAGGCGACGGGCGAGCCATCGACATCAAGCCCAAGGCCAGCCTGGAAGGCAGCGCGACGACGCCCCAAGGCGGAGCGGCGCACGACGTCTCGGTGCTGCTCCAAGCCTCAGCGCCTGAGTCAGCCACCTTCCTCCAGAGCATGCTCAGGATTGCCGAGCTTCAGGCCACCAGCGCCACCACCGTCACCGGTGGGAGCGGGGCCTTCGCGCTCGCCGTCGACCCAGGAGTGCTCGACGTTTCGTTGCGCCCCAGCAGCGCATCCAGCTTGCCCTGGCTGGTCAGGCCGCGGGTCACCATCCAGCCAAGCGACGAACCTCAGAAGGCCGACTTGGGCACCCTCGCCATCTCGAATCCGGTGGTGCTTCGCGGCCTAGTGCGGTCCGCCGCCGGCCACGAGCTGAAGGGCGCACAGATTCGAGCCTGGCTGACGCTGCCAAGCACCGACGGCGGCGATGAGGAACGGCCCACGGCGATCCAGATCGCCGAGACTACAGCAGGCGCAGACGGCTCCTATCAGCTGCTGCTACCTGCATCCATCTCGCAGTGAGCCCCGGTCCGCGATAAGGTCGCGACGTGGGTAAACGTGAACGAGATCCAGCTTGGGCAGACGCCTCGGCTC
>JAUVCD010000426.1 GCA_030590865.1 Myxococcales bacterium
GCGGCACTGGCGGCACGGCCACCGGCGGCGGCGGGCAAGGCGGCACGACCTCGGGCAGCGGCGGGCAAGGCGGTCTCGGCGGGCTGGGTGGCGCTGGCGGACAGGGCGGTTCGGTCTTCACGTTCCAGTGCGGCTCTGCCCAAGGCGGTGGCGGGCAGGGCGGTGCTGGCGGGCAAGGCGGTACGGCCACCGGCGGTGGGGGTCAAGGCGGCGCTAGTTGTGTGACCTGCGCCGAATGGGCCACGACAGGGGCCGAGCCCTCCTCCATCTGCGATGACTCCTGTGATGTTGCAGAGCCACTCGCCGAGTGCGCTTGCGTTACCGATTGTCACGGGCCTTGCGGAGGCAACCTCTGCCTCGGCGCTATGCCAAGCGGCGGCTGCGGCAACTGCCTCGCCAGCAATTGCGTGGACGAGCTCAGCGCGTGTTCGAGCGACACCTAGCGGACGCCAACGGTCGTTTGCTGGGCGTTGCGGCGCCGGTTCTGCGCGCCTTTGCCGTTAGCACCACGCTGCTTCTGGCCTCAGGTTGCGCGCTCCAACTAGGCGGCGGCGTCCAGGACCACGGTCCCGGTCACCCTGTCGGCGGGGCCATGGACATCGAGGGTCGGCTGGTGGATGTGGAGGCCCGCGACGGGGCCTATGCCAGCGGGCACATGGTGTTGGCCGATCCAGACGCGCCGTCACGTTTCGGAGTACGCCGCGGGACCGTGGGCGGGGGCCTCCGAGCGATACGTGGTCCGATCACCACCGAGATCGGAGCCGAGATCGGGGCAGGGGAGCCGACCCATCTTCAATACGAGGGCCTCGGCTTCTATGCGGGACATGTCGGCTCGCTCTTCTTCCGTGCCTATGGCGACCAGGATGTGGAGCCAGGCTTCGCGCCTATCAGCCTGTTGCTCGACTTCGGCGCGACGGTGCGTGGGGGCGTGTGGCTCCCGCCCCGTGAGACGGGTGGCGAGGTGCTTCCCGAACAGAGCGTTCAGCTGGCTGTGCGGATCACCCTCATCTCAGACGTGCTCGATTCGACGGGCGGGGAGATCGCCCAATGAGGAGACTGCCGCCCTGGTGCCTGCCCTCCTGGTGCCTGCCGCTCTGGTGCCTGTGGCTGCTCGGCTGCGCTCCTCACACCATGGTGGCCGACCCTTCAAACCGGGCGGCGCTTCTCCAAGAGCCGACCATCACTGCCGGCGTGACTCAGGTCGACATCACGCCGCCTGCTGGGCTCAGCTTGTGGGGTCATGGGCCGGAGAGCCGCATCGCGACCGGCAGGCTGACGCGATTGCGCTGCCAGATCTTCGTGCTAGTGGGCGCCTATACCGGGTCCGGTAACGTCAAGCCGGACGCCGTTGCGCTGGTGACCTGCGACATGGCCTGGCCATCGCTGGTGGTGCAGCGACAGATTGCCAAACGAGTGGCGGTGGCGAGCCGGGGACGGGTGCCGCTCGGGGCCGACCGCATCTGGCTGATGGCGACCCACACCCACGCTGGCGCCGGCCACATGTGGCCCTGGGAAAGTTACGTCGGTCCCTTGAGCTCCCGGCTGCGGGGCTTCGACATGGACGTGGTGAACCTGGTGGCCGAACGGGTGGGCAATGGGGTCATCGAGGCCTACGAGAACCGCTGCGAGGCACGGGTCGCTTGGGGCCACGAGCAGCTCTACGGGTTGGGCTACACTCGCAGCTTGCAGGCGTTCTTCCAGAACACCGAACGTCCGGGATTGCTGGAGAAAGAAACCAAGAATTCCACCACGAATCTGCCATTGACGCCGGCGGAGCAAGCTACCGACCGACAGCTCTCGGTGCTCAGGATTGACTGCTTGGACGGCGGCTCACGGTCGCCCAAAGGAGTCCTTGCGGTCTATGGAGTCCACCCCGCAGTGGTGGCCAACGACAACCAGCTCTACCACGGCGACCTGTTCGGTTTTGCGTCCCATACCGCCGCCGATCTCATCGGCAGCGGTGTGGTCGTGGGGATCGCCAATGGCATTGCGGGGGACGTGGCGCCTCTCAAACAGCTGGCGGCACCGCGCGAATCTCGTCGGCTGGGCGAGCAGCTGGGCGGGTCGGTGCATGAGCTGTGGCGCGACCTGGACGGGCAAGTGGCCAAGCCCGAAAGTGGCCAGGCCACGGTCACAGCGGCCTATCAGGATCTGCACTTGCCGAAGGCGCCGACGACCGTTGGGACGTTATGCGAGCGCCCCATGCTCGGTGCGGCCGCCGGCGGGGGCGCTGAGGACAATCCGACCAAGCTGCGTATCATCATGTACAACAACCCGGGGGTGCGACGGCGCCACCCGGGGGGGTGCCACCAGGAAAAATTGGGTGTGCAAGCCGTCTGGGGCCATTTCGAAGGGGGCTGCCACTTCCCAGCGACCGTGCCCATCGGTGTCGCGAAGATTGGCAATGGGATCATTGCCACCCTGCCCGCCGAGCCGACGACCGTAGCGGGGCTGCGGATTCGTGAAGCCATCGCTCAGGTGGCCAATCTTCCTCTTGCCCAGGTGGTCCTGGCGAGTCTCACCGGTGGCTACGTTCAATATGTCGCCACCGAGGAGGAATACCCGCTTCAGCTCTACGAAGGAGCCTCTACGCTTTATGGTCCACAAAGCGCGCGCTTCTTCTTGGAGCAGCACCAGTGTCTCGCTCGCGCCACCTTCAGAGGTGACGCCAATGCTTGTTGCGCCAAGCCATGCACCATCGATGAACCCTTCCCAGTGACCTATCCGAGGGGAGGGGAGGAACGCCTCATTTGCCAGGGGTCGGCCGAGGACAACCGGGACCGGGTGCAGTGTCCGCTCTTCGACATGCCATGGGTGGGCGAGATCGCCGCCGCTCCGTCCGAGGTGCTCACCCGTGACGGCGTGCTGGCTTACGAAGTGCAATGGCCGGGTGAGCCAATGGCCCAAGGCACGGTTCGGGCCCATCCTCTGGTCACCGTTCATGTCGAGCGGGTGTCGGACAAGACGGTGATCGACAGCGACGCCGGAACCCGCATTTCGGTTCGGGCCTTTCCCCAGTGGCCTGGTCAGTGGGCCGCCGTTTGGCGGCCACGGCTCCCCAAGCGCATCTACGAGGCTGGGACGCCTGATTTCCGGAACCCGACCTACCAGGCCGAGGCGCAGCGGCTCGGCTGTGGCCAGCACCACCGATTCGTGGTCACCGGTGCCACGCAGCACGAGTCTTCCCCCTTCAGGCTGCGCTGCGACGAAGAGCTGAGCGAAGTGGACCTGGTCGAAGGCACCCAGCGAATGAGGAGCGCCCCATGACGCGCATCGCGCTGGTGAGTTGCTTGCTGGTCCTGTCGGGCTGTGCACTGCAGCTGGGCGGCCACGGCGCTTCCGCCCTAGACGAGCAACGGATCGTCTACGGTGCTCATGCCGCGGCCTATACCGCACCTTGGACGGGCGACGTGATGCCCCACCTCGGGGTCGAGCTGGCCAGCGAGGTAGAGCATGGGCTCGGCTCGGATGGCGAGGCGCTCGGGGCGGTCTGGACCGGTGGCATGCAAGGCGGCGTCAGCTACTGGTTCCCAGCCAGCATTTGGAGCATTCAGGGGCACGCCAATGTCGGCGTACCCATCAGTGGTGGCCCTTATGATGGCTATGCAGGTGCCACCTTGGCATTCCCCGCCGAAATCGGCCCTGCGCACAACGTCACTGATATGAACCACGCCTTCCAGTTCTTATCGCGCCGGGTCTCGGTCGTGCCCTTCCTCCGCTATCGTGCCCTTTGGTCAGACGCCGAGTCGGTCCACACCATTGGTGGTGGTTTTGCCGTGCGGGCGCGGCTGTCGACGGACCTGCTCTAGCACAGGAAGCCTGGCCTTCACGGATAGATGATCAGCCCGGCGCCGAGCCCCAGCTGAAACACCGGTGTGCTGGTGATCTCGCTGCCTTCCGGGATGTCGCCCTTCTCGCGCATCCGGTCCTCGGCGTCTGGATAGAATGCCGGTCCGCCGTGGAAGTGAAAACCGAGGTGGTTGCTGAAATTCACCACGCCGTCGAAGGCGAGGGCGAAGCCGCGACCGAGCACCGAGTTGTAGCTGTAGCCTGCTGTTCCGCCGGCCACGAAGGTCGAATCCGGATTGAACGCCACGTAGCCCATCAGATTGAGCTGCCACGAGTGAAAGAACATCATCTCTCCCTCGCCGCCTGGAGGCTCCACCGTAGGCAGTAACGGCTGCCACCCGCCGGACACATCGACTCCAAAGTAGCGATGCCCGGCTCGAGCCCCGGCGCCAAAGGCCCAGATGCCAGCGATCCGAGGGCCGAAGCCGAAGTTGCGCTGCGTGCCTCCATGGGGCTCCTCCTCGTCCTCCGGGGACTCGGCTGGCGGCGGTTGATAGTTGGGCGGCGGATAGGGGGCCCAGATATGTCCCGGTGGCGGCTGTCTTGGATCCCAGCGCTGCGCGGGTGGGGCCTGTCCCGGCGGGGCCTGTCCCGGTTGCCCACCTCCGGTCAAGTCGATTGGCGATTCGTCCCCCTCGGTCAGGTCGACCGGCGGCTCGTCCCCCTCGAATGGTGGCTCCGCTGGCTGCGCCCTGGCCACGTTGGCCACCAACAGAAGGCCCGCGGCGCCCAGCCAACCCGCCCCTGATCTGGCACTTGTAGCGCTCATGGGTCACCAGCCTATCCGACTCGGGGTCGCGTCGTCACGGTCCTCTGTCCGTCGATCAGCATGACTGGTGCTCAGCGCCTCACTCGATCACCTTGGTTCCTTGGCTCGGAGTCACAAAAAACCAATAAAACCGAGAAATTATCCTCCGAAGCGGCGCGGTCGATCGACCACCGCCGCCCTCTGTCACCCCCAGCTTGACAAGGCCAAGTGCCACCGTGAACGATACAATTGATGAGACTCATCACTTACGGCCAGATCAGCTACTCAGTCGATCGCCGTGGGTTTCTCGAGCTTCCCGAGCTGTGGGACGAGAACTTCGCTGAGGGCGTTGCGCCGAGCATCGGCATAGGGGACGGGCTCAGCGGCGACCATTGGCGTGTCATTCATCTCCTGCGACGCAAATATTGCGAGGCGGGCGTGATCCCCTACCCGGTGCTCGTCTGCATCGAGCTGGGCTTACGGGCGTACCACTTCCGGGGACTCTTCCCGACCGGCTTCACCCGCGGTGCGTGCCGAGCTGCCGGGTTGAACCTGCTGCTCATTGCTCAGTTGAACCCGGCGCTGCTGTTCGAGAACAAGCCTCGCATCATGGAAGGTTATCGGATCGGCTCGGAAGGGTTTCTCCGATCCCCCGACCGATGGGATCGCCGCTTCGCCCATCTCGTCGCCGCTCAGACCAACCTTCCTCACGGGCTGACGCCCCGTCATTGGCGTGTGCTCAGCTTCATGCGTGACCACTATGAGGCGGTTGGTGCGCCGCCATCGCTGCCTGCGATCTGCCGGCGACTCGAGCTCTCGACGACCGACTTCTTGGCGCTATTCCCCGCTGGCTACGAGCAGGGGGCCTGTCGGGCGGCGGGCATGCCCAAGCCCCTCTAGTGGCTAGCTCAGAAGGCTCCGCCCACCGTGAGCCCTGCGGCTGGGCCGAGGGCGCCGGTGACGCCGGGCACCACAGATACGTCCTGCACTCCCACGGTAGCGGCTGTCTTTCTGGCAATGCTGTCCCATGAGTCGCTGCTATCGTCGCCAATGAAGACGCCCGCCGCGCCGTGCATGAACAGTGCGCTGGACCACAGGGTCATGCCGATCCAGCCCGTGCGAAAGCTCTCTTGCCGCGCCGCTTCGGCTGCGCCCCAGGCCACCATGGGGCCGGTCGAGAGCATCTGCGCCCAGCCGATCTCCCAGGGCCGCAGCTCGCCGTCGAGCAGGTTGCTGAGCCGCATCGCCGTCCAGGTGCCATTGACCGCGATCATCGATGAGCCCACGAAGAGCAGGCTCGGAGACTCATCGGGACGGGCGAGTGACCACGCTCCGTGGATGCCGATCGCCGTCACGACCATGGTCGGCGCCGGCATGATGAGCTTCACCACGTGGTCCCCTTGTTCATGCACCAAGAAGTGGGTGAAGGCCTGAAGGAACACGGTCTGTGGCGCGCCGATAGCCAGCTCTGCAATGGCCCACCCACGGTCCGGCTCGCCCCGTTTGACGTAGAGCTCGGCGCCGTGAATGCCGAAGGCGATGTCAGCCGCAACGAGGCCCCCCAGCGTAGTCACCCCTAGCGCCACCGTGGCCGTGTCGTCCTCGGCCTGGGCGGTTGCAGCGTGAAGCCCAAGGGCGGTGGCCAGCACACCCGAGGCTAGGCGTTTCGGCAGGCGCTTTGATGACGGCATGGGGCGTTGAAGCGATGGGGACGGTGGGAGAGCCTTCACCATATACCGTTCGGCACCCAGCCGCCTGGGTCGTCCCCCGTTCCCCTACCGCCACGAACCGTATACCCTCGGCCGCCGCTGATCACGTGCCCTCGTTGCGCCCTACCTGCGCCCAACCCACTCTGGGGGAAGTCCCATGAAGCTCCACGTCCTTGTCCCGATTCTGACCGCTGGCTTGCTCTGCGCCGCCGCACCTCAGGCGCATCCAGTCACCGTGGACGCCAATCCAGCCGACTGGACGATGGCCGTTCCGCTCAACCTCAACACCGGGCACCTGGGACGCAATCTTGCGCTGGAGGGCGAATATGTCTGGGCCGACAACGCAGGGGACGAGCGGACCAACTTCGCCACGCCAGACACGCGGGTCGATCTCACCGAGCTGCGGGTGACCTCCTCCGCCACCCACCTCTACTTCCTGGTGCGGATGACCGACATCGACCTGGAGACCGGCAACGGTGCGCCCCAGGTGCAGATTGCCATCGATCAGGATCTGACGCCGGGCAGTGGGCAGCTCTACTTCGGGATGCTGTCAGACACGATGACCGCGCCGGAAGCGGCTTTCGAATATCTGGTGGTCACCCGCTTCGGCACCAGCAATCCGCCCGTGGTCTACGACCCGAGCTACGCCGATGTGAGCGGCGGTCAGGCCAGCGCGGCCATCTCGGCGGCCAACGACGTGATCGAGATCGCCGTGCCCTGGTCGGTCATCGGCAACGTGCCGACGGCGCCGCTGCACTTCACGGTGATCTCCTGCCGGGCCAGCAACACTGCCGACGAGTCTTGGGACATCGGCAACGCCGGCACCAGCGATGCGCTCGACGTGCTCACTAATTACGGCGATCCTGGCGATCTCGCCAATAGCTGGGACGAGGTTTCGGACCAAACGGTCGACTACTACTTCCAGCTTTGGTTCCACCTCGATCCGGACACCGAGCCCTCGCCGCCGGTGGTGATCAACGAGGTGCTCTACAACCCGCCGACCGGTTGCGGTGACCCAGGTGGCGAGTTTCAAGAGCTCTACAACCGGACCGGACTAGCTAATTTCCCCGTCCAGGGCTTCGTGTTGACTGACGAAGAGACGGTCGATGGACCCGAGGGTGCCTTTGCATTCCCCAATGGCGCCACCATTGGAATGGATGACGTGCTGCTGGTGGCTACCAATGCCACCGAATACGCGCTTCAGGTCTGCTATGCCGGTCATCCCGCGCCGGACTACGATCGCAACCTAAGCAGCAGCACCCCTGATCTGGTGCAGGATCCGCTGTGGGCCAGCACCGGCATGACGCTGGCGAATACAGGCGACCAGCTGTTGCTGCTCGATCCGCTCTACACCGTCATCGACGTGGTGGTCTGGGGGTCGGGCAGCTACCCGGGCGTGACCCCCATTGCCGACGTCGGCGATGGGCACTCGTTCGAGCGACCCCAGCCTCACGAGGACTCGGACGATTGTGACGCCGACATGGTCAACCACGCCATCGCAGACATTACGCCTGGTGTGGTGCTGGCGGCCAAGGCGCTGGGCGTGCCCTGTAACACCGTCATCGAGTGCCTGTCCCTGCTGTGCGTAGACTCGGTCTGCTGCGATGCCACCTGCGGCAGCGGCGACATCACCGATTGCGTGGCCTGCAGCATTGCCGAGGGGGCAACCACCGATGGGACCTGCGGGTCGATTACCAATGGGACGGCCTGCGGCGATGGTGACTGCGAGGAGTGCTCCGCAGGCAGCTGTATCCATACGCCGGCCAATACCCAGGGCCCGAGTTGCACCGACGGGACGGACACCGATTGCGACAACCCGGACACCTGTGACGGCGCCGGCAGTTGTGTGACTAACCTCGAATCCAACGGCACGGCGTGTGGTGACACGGTGTGTGACGAGTGCTTGGCGGGCAGCTGTGCGACCACCCAGAGCGGCGTGGCCGGTCCGGGGTGCAATGACACGACCGATGATGACTGCACCAATCCAGAGACTTGCGACGGTGCCGGCAGTTGCCAGGAGAATCACGAGACTGATGGCATCGTCTGCGGCGATGGGGTGTGCAACGAATGCGC
>JAUVCD010000911.1 GCA_030590865.1 Myxococcales bacterium
GCCGGTCTTGTCGCCCGTCTCGTCAACCGAGCCTTGGTCATCCGGCTCCTCGGGAGTGGCCGCTGCAGCGGGCGCTGACGTGGGCTCGGGCGTGGTCTGAGTGCTCGGTCCTGGGGGCATCACCAGATAGACGCCGACACCACCGGCCCCCACCATGACGGCGATGACGACGCCCAGCACGATCGCCAGGGACGATGAACGTTTGCGTCGCATGCCCGGCTGATTGGTCGAATAGAGGGGCGCGTTGGTGCTTCCCAGCTCGGGGTACTGGCCGGTCGGGACTGCGGTGCCGGGGATTGATGCCGCCGGGGGTTGACTGATCGGGGAGCCAGTGATGGCCATCGGCGGGCCGCTTTGGCTCGCTCCCGGACCGGTCTGCGCCATCTGGGCATGGATCTGGAGCGACGAGCTGTCGAATTGGTGTCCCGATCCGGTGGTGAGACCTGCGCCGGTTTGGTTGACCCCTAGCGCTTGGGCCAGCTGGTCCACCAACTCGGCGGCGCTGTCGAAACGCTGCGCCGGGTCGCGGTTGCAGGCTCTGGTGAACCACATGTCGAACAAGGGTCCGAGGTGGGGGGCGGTTTGGGTGGGCGGCGGCATCGGCTCGTAGCAGATCTGAGCCACCAAGGCGGCCATTGCGTCAGCCGTCCAATAGTTGCGCCCGGTGAGCAACTGGTAGGCGATTAGGCCCAAGGCCCACAGGTCCGTGGCGGGCCCCACGGCTCCGAGATCACCCCGCGCCTGCTCCGGCGCCATGTACCAGGGGGTGCCGAAGACCTGGCCCGCCATGGTCAGCTCTTGGGCTGCGTCGTCGGTCAACTTGGCGATGCCGAAGTCCAGGACCTTGATGTGAGGGGTGCCGTCCTCTCGCTTGGTGACGTAAACGTTGGCCGGCTTCAGATCCCGGTGGATGATGCTCTTGGCGTGGGCCTTGTCGAGCGCTCGGGCCACTTGGTTGAGGTACAGCACCACCTCGCCAGCCGGCAGTGCGCCGCGGCGTTTGAGCTCTCCTCGCAGGTCGTGGCCCTTGAGCATCTCCATGACCATGAAGGGGGCGTTGTTGGCCTCCGTGCAAATGTCCGCGTCGACCACCCGCACCACGTGCTCGCTACCGATGCGCACCGGCGCTCGTGCTTCGGTGCGGAAGCGCTCAACGGCCGCTTCGTTCTCGGCGAGAGCTGGGTGGAGCATCTTGAGCGCGAGGCGCTCGTCGGTGTTCACGTGGCGCACCGAATAGACGGTGCCCATGCCACCTCGGCCAATTAGCTTCTCGACGTAGTAGCGGTTTGCGATGGTGGTGCCCGGCTTGACCCTAGGGGTCGAGCCGTGTTCCGCGGGCTGGGGCGATGCGGGTTGCTGGGCTGGCGCAACAGGCATTGGGGGCGGCGCATGGGGCGCCGGCGGGACTCCCTGAATGTCGCTGTGGGCTGAGTGGGCGGCCAACACCTGCTCGGCTGCTGCTTGCACCGCCGCGGGGGCGTTGCGCAGGGACGGGTGGATGGGCGTGAAGCTGCCGGTCACGACCGCCGGTGACTGGGGGAGCTCAGGCGTGCTGGGCATCGGCGCTGTCTGCGGAGCCACCACTGCGGACGGTTGCGGCGTGGCCTGCATGGGCGCGCCCGGCTGGGCGTGCTGAGGTGGCCCTGGGCCGTAGGGATTGCTCGGTTCCGGCTGCTGGTGAGTCGGAGGCGCTCCATAGGCCGGGGGCGCAGGGCCCTGACCGTGCTGGCCAGGTGCGTATGGATTAGTGACAGTTTCCTGCGATGGTGCAGGACGGCGCAAAGGGGGTGGGGGGCGGCGCGGGGGAGGAGGCTTCCTTGCGGCCACGTCAGTGTTCTCCGCTGCGATCGACTGTCTCGTCGCAGGTTCCCGTTTATTGGACGGTTATCAGCTAGTTGACCAGCTATTTAAGGATATGGCTTCCCAGTAGGGACGGCAAGGAGGTCGCACGGTTTTGGCTGCCCGCCCTGCGCCGGAGCGGGCCGAGTGGCTTGGCGGCTTGGGGCCAGATTCAGGCCAGACCATCAGGATGAGCTGGCCTGGTCGAGCAGCATGATGCCTCGCGCTGCGAGGATGTCGAGGGCACGGGGCACCGTGAGCACCAGCGCCCGCGCGTAGAGTCTTCGCAACTCGAGCTGCGGTAGGTCTCCCTCTCGGCCCTCGGTGGCGCTGGCCAAGAGCACGGCGGCGGAGACGCTCACGTTGAGGCTCTCAGCGAAGCCGCGCATCGGTACCCGTACGAACGCCTCACAGGCCGCCGCCAGCTCGTCGCAGATACCATCGTGCTCGTTGCCCATGACGAGCGCGAGCCGCGGGATCGAGGGCAGGTCGGAGGGAACGATGGTCCCCTCTGGGTGGGTGCCGATGAGCTTGAAGCCGTCGCCGCGCAGCGTGCCGACCGCGTCGTCCACGGCGTCATAGCAGAGCGCGTCGACCCAGCGCTCGGCGCCTTTGGCCACGTCGTTGGATGCCCAAAAGGGCTCGGTGCGCTCCACCACATGGAGGCGGTACACGCCGAAGGCGTCACAAGACCGCATAACCGCGGCGGCGTTGTGTGGGTTGTGAGGGGCATCCATCACCACGGTCACACTCGCTAGGCGCGCGCCGAGCACCTGCTCCAACCGCTGCTGTCTGTGCTGAGACACCATCGGCTCGAGCAGGTCGATGACTGGCTCAGGATCGGCGCGCCCAAAGGCTTCGCGGAGGGCGCTGCGCTTGCGGGGCTTTCGGGCATCGACCATGGGACTCTGAGACGGGGGGCTCGGGGCGTCTACTTGTCGTCAGCTGGGCTCATGGGCGCTTCACCACGGTCCGGCTCAGGCTCGCTGTCCCGCTTGGGCTTCTCGGGCGCCTCGTCGTTGTTTGGCGCTACCGGCGCCTCTCCAGGCTCGGCGGCCGATGCGGCAGCTGTCGGCGCCGACCCCTTCGTTTTCCATGAGGCCTTGACGGCCCGGATGCGACCCTCAAAGTCTCGACGCTCGTCGATGGTCAGCGGTCGACCGCCGAAGCGGGCGTCCAGGTAGCG
>JAUVCD010000884.1 GCA_030590865.1 Myxococcales bacterium
GGACGGACTTCAACGCACTCAGCCAATGCGCGCGCGACAACTGCAACGACGCATGTGGCAACGTGGGCTACCAGAGCATCTGCAACAGTGGATTCTCTTATCCCAACGAGATCTGCGTTGACTGCCTGAGCGGCTACGTGCCTTGCAGTAACGGCGTCAGAGAGGGCGCCGCTGGCGCAGGCGGCACTGGCGGCGCAGGCGGCGCAGGCGGCGCAGGCGGCGTGGGCGGCGTAGGCGGCGTGGGCGGCGTGGGCGGCGTGGGCGGCGTAGGCGGCGTAGGCGGCGTGGGCGGCGTAGGCGGCGTGGGCGGCGTAGGCGGCGTAGGCGGCGCTGGCGGCGCTGGCGGCGCTGGCGGCACCTCATGTCCGACCTATGAGGGTTGCTGCGCCGAGCTCACCGCGTGCCACGAGGACACCGATTGCAGCAACTGCCTCACCGGGCAGGATTCGGCCTGCGCGGCCACCACGTTGGACGAAGCCGTCGACACATGCGTCGCCGCCGAGTGCGCCAGCGAGTGTCCAGGCCTGGTGAATTGAGCCAGACCGCCCTCGGGCTAGGGCTCATAACGACAGCGCTTGTAGGACTGTCATGCGGTGGTCCCGCCACCTCTACTCGTGACTCAGGCGGCCCTGCTACCGGGACCGCCTCGTCCTGTAAGGACCACGCCCTCGCACAGCCGCCCACCTTTCAGCTGCCCCCAGCCGTCGAGATCCCTGGGTCCGTGGTGACTATCGAGGCTGGGATCACGCTGAAGCGACTGGAGCGCGAGCTTTCCCAGCGGGTTCCCACCACGCTCGACAAGGGCAGCCGTGGGATCGGAAGCGCCGGACGACTGGGCTATGTGGTCAAGCGGGGTCCCTTCGCAGTCGCGTTGAAAGGCGAGCGCCTGGTGGTCACCACGCCGGTGACGGTCAACGCACAAGTATGCAAGCCCATTGGTCCCTTCTGCCCGACCTACGGCAGTTGCAGCCCCAAGCTAGCGACCCAAGTCAGTGTGCCACTGGTGGTTGGCCGGGATTACCGCCTTGGTGAAAGCGAGGTCCAGATCCAGATCGAGCGCTCCTGCTCCATCGCTGGCTTCGACGCCACGCCACAGATTCGAAGCGCCACAGACCGTCAGGCCACCAAGCTGAAGCGCCAAATTGACGCAATCGTCAACCAGCCTCCGCCCGAGTCAGAGGCCCTCTGGCGCGCGCTCCACAGCCCTATGCCGCTGCCGGGAGAGGCCTGCCTGCGGGCCGAGCCAAGCGCAGTCTCCCAGTCCCGCCCGCGGCTGGACGCCGGTGTGCTGTCGACCAGAATCGCCATCGCCGGCACCTTGACCTACGAGCGCCCCTGCGAAACGCCGCCTGGCCCGCCTGCCACCGCCCAACCGCTACCGGAGCCACAAGTCGTCGATGAGCTTCCTGACGGCATCGAGCTGCACATTCCGATTCGCAGCAGCTGGGTGGACGTGTCAGCCGAGCTCACGGACTCACTGAAAGATGGGGCAGCCTCAACCAGCGGAGCGCCGGCCGGGGGCCTGACCATCACGGGCGCCTCCGCACAAGGGGCGCTCAGCGGACAGCAACCGGTGGTGGCCCTAACCCTTCAGCTCGACCAGTGCGGTGAGCGGTGGCTCATAGGTGAGCCTTGGGTCGAGCCAGCATCGAAGCGGATCCGTCTGCGCCACTTGCGGTCCCCGGCCCAGGACGTGCCGCTCGACGAACCGATGCAGGCTCTGGCGAACCACATCGAACGACACGGCGCCATCACCATTCCGATGGATCTGACCGCAACGACCGAGACATTGAGCAAGATGCTGGCGAAGCATGGCGCAACGCTTCCGCCGGACGTGGAGCTCGAGGTGGCCCTGGAGCCTGCCGCGCTCGACCATGTGCTGCTAGACCGCGCCGGACTGGTAGCCATCGCCAAGCTACGAGGTCGCTTGCGCGCCCGGCTTCGTTGAGCGCCTCCCTGGGTCAGCTTCCGCCAGCTCCCTCGTCTGCCTCGACCGATGGCAGGAAGGCCACAATCTCACGGAGCAGCTGATCCGGATCAGGGCTCTTGCGGATGTAGCCCTGAACGCCGGTGTGCTCAGTCATCGCCCGCAGCGTCCCTTCATCGTGATCCGACAGGTAGACCACTCGAAGATCGGGGAAGTCCCGTCTCAGCACATAGCCGATGTGCTCACCCAGGATCTGAGGCATCTCGACATCCAGCAATACCAGATCGGGAAGCCTCGCCTGGAGGGCGTCTTTCAGCTCGTCCCAGGTGGCGCAGGCGCGCGCGTCATAGCCGGCATCGGAGAGCAGACAGGAAAGGACCTCCCTCACCGTGGGGCTATCGTCGAGGAATGCGATTTGCTGGGTTCGCTGTCCCACCATGTTACGCCGCGGACCGCCCGCGCCTCCATCACTTCAATGCATCGTGCTGCGATCAGTCCCAGCGCGTCAAGACCACCACCGCACCTCGCAGGGCAGACGATCTGCCTGGGTCAGAGCTTCTTCAGATAGCTTTCGGCGAGCTGCCGTAACACCTGGTGGTCGAACTCGACGGGAATGTCAGCAGCAACGGCGATGTCTGGGTGGTCGCGCAACACTCGTATGGTGCTGGCAAACTCGCGCACCGCTCCTTCGCGGTCACCAGCGCTGCGCCGCAGCTTGGCCATGGTGAAATGGGCGAGGGGGAGCGACGAATCCAAGTAGAGCGCCTTCTTGACCTCGCCGATGGCATTCTCCCAATCGCCCTGCTGTTCCAGCAGCATCCCGCGGAGCAAATAGGCCTGGGCGAAGACTGGATCGATGTCGAGGGCCTTGGTGCACTCGGCCGTGGCCGCCTCCATCTGTCCTCGGCCGCCGAGCAAATAGCCCTTGAGCAGCCGCCCGCGAGAATGGAAAGGGGAAGCCTCCAGCAGGCCATCGACGTCCCGCAGGGCCACATCCTGTCGGTCAGCTCGACAGTGGTCCAACGCCCCTCGGTATCGGTCCTCGAGCCGCTCGGCGAGCGCAGGCTCTGTCCTCCGCCCGACGTCCTGAACCGGGGGCGACGGTCGTGCCACCACCGCCATTGGCTTGTCCGCTAGGACGGCTCGTGCCGCTCGCCGAGGCGAAGCAGCAGCCGGCTTCCGAGGGGCCACGACGCCTCGGTCCTTGCCCGAGACTCGGGTCG
>JAUVCD010000162.1 GCA_030590865.1 Myxococcales bacterium
CTCGCCCCTGCGGCGCGATTCACCCCCAAATTGACACGCCTGCGGGTCAGAACCCACAGGTCCGCGGCGGCGAGGAGCGCCCAGCCGGTCTATGTGTGCGAAATCTGGGGTTGAGGTCCTTTGGCCCGTGAGTTGCTCCACTGGTGGCTCTGGTGGCGAAGGCGTCACGGGACCCAAACGGACAGGAGGAGCTATCCCCATGAATACAACGACAGAGCTGAAGCTTGGTGTGGCGCTGACCTTGGTTGCTGGATTGGTCGGCTGCGATCCGTCCGCCCGACCCCCACGGGCAGAAGCCGGCGGCTTGACCACGGTGGGCACCCAGGCTGAGCAATTGCTGGCCTCACGTCCGGCGGTGTCTTCGTCACCGGCAGTCTCGGTGGCTGCTGGCGATCAGGCTGGGTCGGCAAAGTCCAGCGCCCGGCCGGCACCCGCAGATGGCCAGCTCGAGCCTCCAGTGAACGTCGATGCACCGCTAGCGATCAAGCGCATCGTCATCGCCCACGGCGTAGCCGACCGCGAACCTGTCAATCCTGCCAAGACCTTCACCAAGGGGGAGCAGGAGCGCATCTACGCCTTCGTGGAAGTGACCAACCAAGAGCGCGCCAATTCTGAGATCTTCGTCAGCTTCGTGCGCAAGGGCACCGCTGAAGGTGGGCGCATTCGGCTGCGAGTCGGCGCTTCGCCACGGTGGCGCACGTGGGCCTACACCCGGCTAGCTCGCGATCAGGGCGACTGGGTTGCCATCGTGCGCAACGCCCGGGGCGACGAGCTAGCTCGCGCTGAATTCGCGATTCGCGGCGCTGGTGTGCCGCCGCTAGCCGAGCTGGACAGCGCCGCGTAAGGACCGCTGGCGCCCCACAATCACGCCCGTCCACAGGTCGAGTCGGCTAGCATCTTGCCTATGCCGGTTTGTCGAGAGTGCCAGGACGAGGTCGAGGAGCTGTTCGCGGTGCGTGTCGACGGGCGCAAGCAGCGCCTCTGCGAGGACTGCGCCGATCGGGCCCGCGAGGCGGCTGAAATCGCCGAGCAGAGCGAATCGGTCATCCAAGACATGATGGGCTTCAAGGGGCGTCGCTAGTCGTCGGCTTGAGCGGTGGGGAGCTCGTGCTCGAAGAGGGCGTCGGCTGGCACCACGTCGCGCGCCAACTGGCGTAGGTGATCGTGGTGGGTCAAGAGTAGGACCTGGGTCTTGTGGGACAACTCGGCCAAGACCTCCAAGGTCGCTCGGGCACGCTGATCGTCGAAGTTGACGAGAATGTCGTCAGCGATGATGGGCATGGGCTCACCGCTGGCGAGGTTGCGCTCTAGGTAGGCGATCCGGAGGGCGAGATAGAGCTGGTCGGCGGTGCCGTCGGAGAAGCCCTCCAGCGGAACGGGCTCTGAGCCGTCGCCGCGATCGCCCAACAAGAACGGTTTGTCGTCTGGGTCGTAGTCGATCTTCAGGTCCGCGAAGGAGCCACAGGTCAGCTTGCGAAACAGCTCGCGCGCCCGTTGCAACACCGGGTCCTGGGTCTTGGCGCGCTGGTCCTCGACGTGACGGCGGAGCAGTGACGCGGCCAGTCGCAGGCGGATATATTGCTCCGCAGCCTCGTGGGCGCGGCCCACAATACCAAGCATCTCCTGGTCCGCCTCTGCGGCGGCGGCGCTGCCATCGACGAATTCGATCTCTCGCTGGGCGTCTCGGACGTCTCCGCTGGCTGTTTCGAGCACCTTCTCGGCATTCTTGATCGTATCGTCGAGGGTCTCGATATTCGCGGTCAGGCTGCTCGCGTTTTTGCCGCTCGCTTGCTCGATGAGCTCTTCGACGGGAATGCCACCGCCGAGCCCGAGCAATTCCTCATCGGTGGTCCGGAGCCGCTCCTGCAGGTCGCGTTTCGCTGTGGACGCCTCCTCCGTCACGGCCAACTGATCATCGCGGTCGACGCCGGCGAGCTTGCAGAGCGACGCCAGTGCTTCTTGGGCGGTGCGTCGCGGTTCTTCGACGTCCCGAAGGTCATCCTCCAATCCCTTGGCGCGCTCTTGCAGCTCCGCGAGCCTGTCCACATCTCTGTTCGCTCGTTTTGTCCGGGATGCCAGCTCGTTGGCTGCCTGGGCCGCCGGGACGCTCGCCAGGTCTTCTGCGACTAGCTTCGCCATCCGGCTGACATCTTTTTCGAACTGGAGTTGTCCATCCTGCATGCTTTCGATGCGAGCGTTCAGCGCCGCCGCGTCGTCCAGGTCCTTGAAGAGCGCTTGGAGGAGTCCGATGCGCGTGTTGGCCTGTGCAGCAGACGATTCAGGGCTACATCGCAGCGCAGCCATGGCCTTGTCCCACTGCAGCTGCCATTGAGCGAGCTTCTGCTCGGCCCTGTCGGCTTCTTCCACCATCCGCGCGAGCTCGCCTTCGCCATCCACGATGGCCTTGTGCTGTTCCTCGCGCTCCTTTTGTTCCTCGCCGACTTGCGTGACCAGACGATCGCAACGGTCGAGTAGGGCAGCCAGGCTCTCGTCTTCTCGTGGTGCTGGCGCATCGAGCTCGGTGAGCTGCTCACCCAGGTCCTCGATGTAAACGCTAATGGCCCGTTCCAGCTTTGTGACATCGGTCCCGCACTTACGGTTTGCCTTGCTTGTGTTGCGCAGCTCGTCGAACCGGTCCAACCATTCGAGCATCTCAGATGGGGGCAGCGGATCATCGATGCCTGGCTTCGACCAGAGCCCGCTCCACTTCAAGTCGAGCTCTGCGCGGCTCTTGTCGTGTGGGTCCCGTTGCCTCTCGAGCACAGCGAGATCGCTATTGGCGGATCGTATCTGTTCTTTGAGGAATGCGACTTTCGTAACCAGAGCGGCGTGCTCGCGCAGCGCGTCGGCCACGTCATCCGCCTTGGTGACGGACTTCTCGTAGGTTGCGGCCAGCGCTGTGGCGCTGGCAGGGGTGGCGATGGCCGGGTCGACCTGGTCCTCCCCTCGCTGCAGGGGGCCCATCCACGCGCCCCGCACTTTCTGCCAGGCGTCCTCACGGCGTGTTCGTACTGCGGCGAGGTCGGTAGCTGAAGGAAGTACGCCGCCCCGGTGCAACTCGTCGAGCTTGTGCTGGTCCTCACCTTGCCTGCGGCGGACCTCGTCCACCTTGGAAACAGAGGTGCTGAGCTTCGTGTCGATCTCGGCCAGCTCCCTTGCGAAACGTTCGATGGTCTTGCGGAGCGGCACGGCGACTGTCTCGGCTTGGTCTACCGAGCCGTGGTACAGCCCTAGCGCAACCAGCTGTTGCTTCCCCTCCTCTTGGATTGACGCGAGACCAACGCGGAGATTCTCGAGCTGGTCCTCGATCTCCCCCTTCTTGCGCACCCGCTCAACCGCAGCTCGCAGGGAGGCCGCCTCCCGGGGCGAGGCACGGCTCTGCAAATGCTCACGGGCCTCAGTCAGGGTCTTGCGCTGCCGCTCGATCGAACGCCGCAGCGTTCCGGGCTTGGGCCGGACTGTTTTCTCGTCGAGTCCAAGGGTCTGGATGTTGTCGATGACGTCGCTGGGCAAACGCAGGCTGCCCACGTCGGTCAGGCTCACGTCCAAGCCCAGCTCAGCCAGCTCTATCTTGGCCTGCCGCAGCAGCTCCTTTTGCTCTGCTACCCGCTTCGGCAGGTCCTTGCAGAATCCGTGATATGCGCCGAGCTGTTTGGTGAGGACGTCTATGTTTCTCTCTTGCTCCAACAGGACCTCGGGCACATTGATTGCTGCGATTTGTCCCCTCAGACCATCGTCGCCCTCTAGCTCTCGCCGCGCCCTCTCTCCGACACGCTCTGCCTCCCTGAGAGTCTCCTGATGCTGATCGCGGTTCTTGACGGAGTATTCGGCCGGCAAGACCGTCACGTCGCTGAGCTGGTCGAGGTCGTCCTGGAGCTTGGCGCGCTTGCCAACGAAGCTCAGCACCCTGTGAAGCAGCTTGAGCCGTTCGCGCTCGAAGCGGAGCTCTTCGAGTTGTTTCACGATGGCCTGCTGGTGCTCTCGTTTGTCTCGCAAGGTCCTGTGCAGCGTCTGCCACCGATGAGCGCTTACTTCCGCCTCGCCCCGGCGTTTGCGCCAGTCATCATGCTCTCGCCGCGCTTTCTGAATCTCCGACTTGCTGTTCTTGCGGCGCTCGAAGAGACCTTTGGCTTCTGCGTCGAGCCCGCCGAGCACGCCGCTGAGATCGGTGATCCCCATGCCAGCCGCGAGCAGGCTCTCTCCTGCTAGGCCGCGCAAACGTTGCAGCTCCTTCCCCCCCTCTTCGAGCTGCTGGTGGTCGATTCCGTACACCCGGGCAAACGTCTTGTTATCGATGCCAGCCAAGAAGGGGCTGAGCACATCGTCGCCGAAGGGTGCGTCTCCGGCGGTAGGGTTCAAGATGGTTTTGCTCCGCCCTTTTCGCCGAACGTAGGCGAGCGTTGCGCCGTTCTGATTCTCCAGCGTCGCGCCAATGCGCAGAGTGTTGGGCTTGTGAAGGAAGGCGTCGCGCGACTGGTGGGGGATCCCGAAGAGCACACCGTGGATGGCGCGCAGGAGTGCGCTCTTGCCTGCCTCGTTCAGGCCGAACACCAGGTGCAGGCCCTGTTCGCCCTGTCCTAAGTCGAGCCTCTGGTCCGTGAAGGGGCCGAACTTGACGAGATCGAGCCGCCGGATCCTCACTTGGAATCCTCCGCTCGTAGCAATCGAGAGAGGAGCAGGTCCTTTGCATCGGCCAGGATGGCCTGCACTCGAGCCGGGTCGTCCAGGTTGATGGTGCTTTGCTCGGCGCGCGGATCGGTGGGACCATCCGTGAGCATTGCGTCGAGCTCGGTGCGGATGTCGGCGAGTGCTGCGTCCGCAGACTCGAGATCGCGGATCTGACGCAAGAGCTCTCCGAGGGCGTCGTCTCGCTCCTCGAGGGCGTCGAGATTCAAGGGCGACCGCGTGTGCAGACGAATCTTCTCAAGCCATACGCGCTGGTCGTAGTGGTCGGTCGCCATCCGGCGGAGCTGGTCTTCCCAGTCACCACGGGAGGCGGCCAGCTGCGGGTGGGCCGCGCTCTCGCCGGTTAGCAAGAGGCGCGCTGCGAGCATCTGGTTGTCCAGTTGGGCGAGAGCCGTTGCCAGTGCCTCGTCCACCCTGACGGTTACCGCCCCAACGTCCGCGCACTCACTCACGTCGATGTCCATCTGTGCCCAACGCACGACATCTAGCTCGCGATGCTCTGCGCTGACGACCTCACCTCCCTCGACGGTGACCAGAGTGCAGCCTTTGTTCCCAGTCTCGCGTACGTGACGCCCCTGGAGGTTGCCTGGGTAGACGATCCACGGATCGTCTTGGTAAAGGACCTCGCGCTTGTGGACGTGTCCGAGCGCCCAATAGTCGTAGCGCTTTGCGCGCAGCCCGCTGATGCTCGACTTGGCGTAATCACCGTGGCCTGGGTGGGCATCACAGTTGGTGTGGAGAAGGCCGATGTTGAAGAAGCCCTCAACCGGCTTGGGGTAGCTCGCGGACAGGTCGTCCTTCAATTCCTGGGTTGCGAATCCCTGGCCGTGAACCGCCACCTGTAGCTCGTCCACGCGGACCGTCTCAGGAGCATTGGTCGAGAACACGTGGGTGTTGTCCGGCCACTCGAGGCGGAAGGCCTTCGTCACTCGACTTTGGGCATCGTGGTTGCCCTGCACGATGAACACTCGGATCCCCGCCCGCCCAAGGGCTGCAAAGCTGCGTCGCAGCTCGAGGGGAGTGTTCATGTCCCGGCACTCGCCGTCGTAGAGGTCGCCGGCGATGAGGACGAAGCTCACCTGCTCTTGGATGGCTAGGTCCACCAGATTGTCCATCGCGCGACGGGTCGCGCCCCTGAGCTCTTCGACGGGAGCTCCCTCGTAGCGATCGAGGTTGATGAGGGGACTGTCCAGGTGGATGTCTGCCGCGTGGATGAATCGCATGGCTATCCCCTGGTCTGTGGGCGCTCCAGGGCGCTTGGGTCCGCCCGACGGCGCCACCATCGCGAGTAGCGCAACCAAGACCTGCTGTCAGCAAGACGACGCGCCGCAGGTCTGCCTTGGCGTTCGTGAGACCGATCGGGGTGTCGTGGCTGGCCCGCCCAAGAAAAAACGACCGTCGCTTCTCGCGACGGCCGTTTTCGCTGGCAGTGTTGCGGCGATCCGCCCCACAAAATGACTCGAGGGCGATCTCGGTTGCCCGAGTCGCCCTCGACGGGGTTCTACTTGCGCGCGGGTGATTCCGGTAACCACCGCTACGGCTTATTCGGCCGCTGCACGCCGCCAGACTCTGCTGGGTGACAGACGATGTCTGCCTCTCAACCTACTCTGGCATCATCGGACTCCGTCGACCTCCCTCACTGCACTGGCAGTTCGCGCCGCCATGCGCAGTCGGAATAACGCGGTTTTTCGCCGCGAGAGCTTCGTCTGTTGCGTCCGGTTGAGCTCAGGCTTTACCCCGGGCCCTGACCCTCTGCGCCTTTCAGCTGGGAGAGCCTCCCGATCCGCACCATCCTTTGACGCTTCCTGTCGCTCGAACAGCTTGTGACCAGCTTCCACACTTGCCACTTGGCTCCACTGCTCCTCCGAAGAGTCACAGCGATTCCGCTACTCGCGCCAGGACCGTTCCTCCCGCTTGCCGGTTAAGGCTCACAGGGCTCACGACCCGAAACGTCTTCAATCGGTTTGATCCCGACCTTTCGGTCGGAAGTGGCCGCTCAATCACTCAACTCGCGCTGAACTTCCGAGCAACCGGAACACCCTTTTGCGACCTACAGCACCCCGCCCGTCACGGTGATGGGCTGCCGCATCTCGCTATTTCTCGTCGCACCGGCAATGTCGAAACGCTACCGACCTTCGAGAGAAAGGCACCTCTTACCAATCTTTGCAGTCGACTTGTTGTCAACGAGCACCCGCCAGATCCTTCAATTCCCGAGCAGCCCGGCTCTCACCGTTCCGACCACCGTTTCGAGCCCTGCCCCGCTGATACGCACCCTCGTACGCACCTTGGAACAATTCCGTCACCGGTGGCGCCGAATAGCCGCAAGCGGCATCTTCGACCCCTAGTAGTGTCGCGGTTGGCGTCGCGAACACTAGCTGTGCCCATGGTCCAACGCTCCCCGGCAAGGGGTTGCCTCCGTCGCCCTTTCGGGCCGGACATGACCTACGCTGAACCTTGTCGGTTCTGACGCAAGCCGCGTGGCCTGGCCACTGACACTCCCTGTCGCACTGACCTGTCGCCCCGGTTTCACCCGGTTTGACTGACCAGCACCAAGGACCCTTTCCACGGGCGACGCACCAACGCCACCGCTTTCCAGGCCCGAAGTGCCTTCCGCCTACGAGTCCCCACCACTCACCCCCAACTCACGCTGGAAGCGAACGACGGAGCCGCCGCTGGTCCCTCGGCTTTGCCGCCTCGGTCCAGTTTCCGACACGCATTCACGCGCAGGTACTACGCGCTAGACCCAATCACCTTGCCGGTTATTCACCGGAGCTTTCAGGCCACGTGCCGCTCGTCGACTTCAACAATTGAAAGGATCCACGAGCACAACCTCGCTCTCTCCAGACCCTGGTGCTGAAGTGCAATGGTAAACCACCGCGCACCGGGTGACGCCGCTCTTGCGAGACAACGCCTGCTGAGCAGTCACAGCTCAGGGGTCAGCCCGAACGCTTTCACGTTTGGTCAACCCCCACAGTGACCTCCGTAGTCACCGTGGATTTACCCCAAGCCGATCGACTCAGACACCTCTTGTCGCTTGCTAACACTGTCTGCGCCCCGGATAAGGAATGCAAACAGCGACCGTGCGGATGTCGGCCCCTCCCGACCCCTTGCGGGATCTTAGGAAGGATCAGCTCGCCGGGCTCACCGCACCCCCGAAGGAGCACGCTTCGCCTTGAAGGGCCGTCTCCTGCTGCCACTCGCGAAAGCAGCTGCGCTCGACCGCACCCAAGGTGCCTTCCACCCTCGAGACCTCTTTACTGGCCAGCAACTGCGTTTCCGCCGCCGCTAACCTCGATCGCCCGCTCGGTTACCCTCGCGTTCGACCTCGAAGTAGAGTGCTTCCCCGGTTTGGTCATCCCTCACCGGCTCAGCGACCCCGACACCTTTGTTACTGCCGACAACATGGCCCTGACAGGATCCATGCGTCGCCAGCTCAGCCGAGCGTTTCGGAGGGCTCCCTAATGGGCCCACCGACTCGTGATCGGCTGCAGTGCCCCCTGAGGCTTCTGCGTCTGGAAGAGTCCGAAGCTTGATGTGCCGCAGAACTTCCAAGACGTAATGTGGTCGAAGCGATCCCTATTTGCAAACAAAAAAGAACGGAAAGACCTCTTTTTTTACCCCACAGGGTTATCCACAGGTTGTCCCCAAGTGCTTGAAATGAGGGGTGTTGTTGCCTGTGGACGGTTCGCCGTGTCGGTTATGCAGATAGTGTTTGTTGTAATAATTGTATGTAAATAGAACGAGCCGTCAGCGACCGAATAAGCCCATAAAAAGGGGGAAAACGCTCACGTCGTCGTGAACTGAGCGACCTGCGAGGGATCACCGATCGCCATCAGAATCAGGGCTGCCGTTGCCCAGGCTCAGGGCTGTCATTCCTTAGCCACACGATGGTCGCACCCCAGCCGCCGCGATGGCTGGGCGCGTTGCTGAAGTCGTCGACTAAGGGATGCTGCGCGAGCAGGTTTTGCACCTGATGACGTTGCACACCTTTGCCCCGCCCGTGGATCAGTCGCACTTCGGTGAAGCCCTTCTCAGCGGCTGCTTCTAGGTAAGATTCGACGACCGATAGGATGTCGCGAGGCTGAAAGCCGTGCAGATCGATGACGTCCTCGATCTCGATGACCGCAATATCGTCTTCTGCTGGTGGGTCGCTCACCTGTCGAGCCTATCACCAGCCCTCTCGCGCCGGTGGTCAGCACCAGCGGGTCAAATGGCTCGTTGCGGATCGTTGAACCCAACCACCTGTCGTTCTAGGACCGCGGCATGAAGCTTTCCCAAAACAGGATGAGCCCCGTGGCGTGGGTTGCCTTGTGTGCCGCCACCTTGATGAGCCAGGGGTGCGGTCCCACTGCGCCGGCCCGGGATGTCGACCAAGCGGCTGTCGGCGATACGCCAGCTGCGCCAGCCGATCCTTTTGCTATCACTGGCGAGCTGCAAACAGAGCAGTTGGCTGCCAGCGCTCCATCCTACCCGTTGGTGCGCCGCGAGCTGCCGCCTGCGCCGCCGGGGCTCTGGGCGCCGCCAGCGACATGCCGTGCCTTCGAAGCTCGCAAAGCCAGCTCAAACCCGAGCTGCATCGATCCGAGCTCGGCTCATGGATCGCTAGATGCGGCTCTCGCGCTGTCTGATCCCTCAGAGCGCGACGAGGCGCTCTTGGCTCTCGAGCCATGCACGCACTTGTCGGTGGGGATGGTTCGCGCCCTGCGCGCCGAGCTGGCCCCGCCCGAGTGTGGCGACGTCATCGTTGGAGCTTTGGTTCGAGAGCCCCCGGCAGACATGCCCGGCGTGATCTACGACGCGCTGGTTGGCCTCGCCTTGTCTGGGCGGCTGTCCCGGGCTGCCGTGTCGCCGCCTCAGCTCGAGCCTCCATACACCAAAGAGTCGGTCACCAAGTATATCGACAGCGCGATGGGAGCCTGGGTCAAGCAGCAGGCCACCGCGATCCAGGCGCTGGCCATCATCGGCGCCAAGCTTCGCCATTACGGCAAGGCGGTCGTTGCGGTCGAGGCCGGGCTGGCTGAGATGCGCTTCATTGATGCCGTTCGGAAGGTGCCGGTGCCCGAGGAAATCGCCAAGTTCGAGGAGGCCAAAGAGACGTACTACCAACGTCTCGAGTCTCAGCTCGAAGCGCGCAAGCGGCGGGGCCGCGACGCCGCCCTAGTTGGTCTCGGCCAGCTCGCCCAGGTCGGGGTGATTCGTGGCCTGAGGGTGGAACGAGCGCGGGCGATTCTGTCGCGCATGTACGGTGGCAGTCCCATCAATGCACTCGATGGGCTGCAGCTTCCGCCGCTGCAGCCTGCGGGGGCCACGACTGCGGAGCAGCGGCTCGTGGCGCGCCTACCGACCTTCTATGCGGGCCTCACGCTGCAAGCTGATGCGGTCAAAGAACCGCTGATGCTGCGGATGATCATCGAGAAGGGGCTGCCGATCGCTCATCGTATCGCTCTGGGCAAGACCGAGCTCAGTCCGGCGCTTCGCTTGCTCTATGCTCGTGGCCGCTTCGAGCTGGCGCAGAACTACTGGCGCAGCGTCGATGTCGACGAGGCCATCGGCCTGCTTTCCGAATGGCCCGCTGACCGTCAGCGGCCCCCCGAGGCGAGCCTCTTGCTTGCCCTCGGCATCGCCTTGCACGGCGGTCCCGCCAACGCGGCGGAGATGATGGTCCGCGCGCCCCTTGCGGATCTGCGCATTGGCAATGTGGTGGCCTTGGACGCGTTGGCCGACGATGGTGGCAAGCTGGCTCCCATGGCGGCCTTCGATGCTGCGCTCATCAAGCAGCTGTCGGCACCGGCCACGGCTACCGCCGACTATTGGCGCGACGTAGCAGCACGGTTTCGCAAGGCTGCGGGCTTGATGCAGGACGTGCACGACAAGGCCGATGCCGAGCAGCGCGCCAGCGAGGCAGAGCAAACTGCCGCCGCCATCGAGCCGGGCGCTGGTGACTGACTGGCCGCGCAGACCCCAGCGATTGGAACATAGCGTGTCGTGGAGGAGCGCGATGTGCCGAGGTCTGCGCGGTCAGTGGGTTGTCAGGTGACGCCCAGAGCACTTGCACCCACCGTGCCGACTCGCCACGTCCAATGATCTCGGGGGGACCTCATGGTCCTGTGAACGCTCCTTCACACTAGCGGCGTGAAGCGGGCGATACGCTTCGCGTAGCCATGCTGAGGTCAGCCGATTACGATTGGAGGATCATGGTGCGTTCGGTCTTTGACGTGGGCGAATCTTGGGTGGTGCTGCGCCGCGTGTGGCTGGGCGGCCGCGTCGCTGCGTTGTGCGCTCTTTGGAGCTGCGCCGCCGCGGCGCCGACCGAATCAGGGTCCCACTCTGCCTCAGCCGCCGGGAGCACTGCGGTCGAGGAGAAGGTGTCGGACGGCAAGTCGACGGTCACCGTGCTGTCCCGCCCAGGTGACGAGCGTCGCAAGCCGAAACCCGCTGTCAGCGCTACGCCACCCTTGACCGACGAGGCGTGTCAGCAGCGGCCGGCCTGTGCAGAGCGCGGCCTGTGTACCGCCTCAGGCCAAGACTGTGTCGCGCGATCCTACGCGGACTGCGAGCGCATGACTGCCTGTGCAAGCGGTAAGTGTGCCTTCACCGCTGGACAGTGCCAGCCGGTACCTGATTGCAAGAACGCCCACGAGTGTGGTGTTCGGGGTCGGTGCCAAAATGACGGTGCTGGTTGCGTGGCGGGCGCGGTGGAGGATTGTCGTGGAGCGACCCTCTGCCCAAGCGACGGGCTCTGCAGCTTGGCCGATGGCGTCTGCGTCGCCCAGTCGCCTGGCGATTGCCGTCGTGCTGCGGCCTGTCTGAAGCAGGGGCGCTGTACCCCTCGCAGTGGCGCTTGTGTGGCCCTGCGGGACAACGAGTGTCGCCGGTCAGAAGGTTGTCGGCGGGACGGCAGATGCTCTGCTCGTGGCGGCACGTGTGTGAAGAGCTGCCGGGAGTCGGAGGCCTGCGCGAATGGTGGTCGCTGCGGCGAGCCCCCGGCTGCCCGGGCGGGCGAGGCGAGTTGCATCGTCGTCTCCGATCAGGACTGCCAAAAGGCTACTATTTGCGCTGAGCTCGGTCACTGCTCCATGGGACTCGCCAGGCGCTGTGAGGCGGGCGATGACGTCGAGTGTCGCCGGTCCCGGTTGTGTCGAGAGCAGGGGCGCTGCACCGCCACCCGGGGGCGCTGTTGGCCTGGTTCGAAGGCAGAATGTGAACAAGCCACCGTCGCGTGCAAACGAGAAGGACGGTGCAACCATGACGCGGGCCGCTGCGTCCGCTGAGTGGGCAAGGGGGTGAGTCACCGAAGAAGAAGCACTCGAGGTAGCAAGTGAAGACCAGGCCAGCCAAAGGACAGAACCAAGCTCCAGAGCTCGACAACGCCGTGGCGTGGCTCAACGTCGATCGGCCAATCACCATGCGGGAGCTGCGCGGCTCGGTGGTGGTGCTCGATTTCTGGACCTACTGCTGCATCAACTGCATGCACGTGCTTCCGACGCTGCGGGAAATCGAGCACCGGCACCTAGACGATCCGGTGATCGTCATCGGCGTGCATAGCGGCAAATTCAACGCTGAGCGTGATCCCGACCGGATCCGCGAAGCGATTGGGCGCTACGGCGTCGAGCACCCCGTCGCGGTGGACGACGACATGACCATCTGGAGCCGCTATGGCATTCGCTCGTGGCCGTCCATCGTCGTCGTGCGGCCTGATGGGACCATCGCTGCGGTGGCACCAGGGGAGCCTGAGCTCGAGGTCCTCGACGCGTTCATCACCCGAGAGATCGCAGCCGCACGGGCCGACGGTACCCTGGCTACGGCGCCGCCAGACATCGACCTGGCGCCTCTCACCGATGCCACGCCGCTTCATTACCCAGGCAAGATCGATTTATTGCCTGACGGGCGGCTGGCCATCAGTGACAGCGGCCACCACCGGGTGCTGATCTGCGAGCGAGATGGCGAGGTGGTCATCACCGCCGGCAGCGGCTTGCGAGGCTGGGCCGACGGGCCGGTCGATGATGCGGCCTTCGACGATCCTCAGGGCATGTGTTGGTACGGCGGGGCCCTCTACGTGGCCGATACTCGCAATCACGCCATTCGGCGGGTGGACGTTTCGTCCGGCCAGGTGACCACCGTTGCAGGCAACACCGAGCTCGGCGTCAAGCCGCCAGCAGAGAGAGCTGCAGCGACCGAGGTGGCCCTACGATCGCCATGGGATCTATGTCCTGTAGGTGACGTCATCTACGTGGCCATGGCCGGCAGCCACCAGATCTGGCGCTTCTGGCCTGACGACGGTCAGATCGACGTCTACGCCGGTACGGGGATTGAGGCGCTGGTCGACGGAGAGGTGGAGCGCAGCGCCTGGGCTCAGCCATCAGGGCTCAGTGAGCGGGATGGCATTTTGTACGTTGCCGACAGCGAGACGAGCGCCATCCGGGCCATCGACTTGGAGCAGAACACGGTGCGCACGCTGGCCGGGCAGGGGCTCTTCGACTTCGGCGACGGCGAGGGCGAGGCCGACGGTCCCCTGTTGCAGCATTGTCTCGGTGTCGAGGCGACCGCCGAAGGCGTGCTCATTGCCGACACGTACAACGGCAAGATAAAGCTCTGGACTCCGAAGGAAGGCAGTGAGTTTGGCGCCATTGAAACGGTCTTCGAGGGCTTGAAAGAGCCGGCATCGGTGGCCCTCGCCAGTGACGGCGCCTGGCTTGTGGCCGATACCAACGCCCATCGGATCGTCGAAATCGTCGACGGGCAGCTGCGGCAAATCAACCTTCGTGGTGCGCCCCCGGCGTTGCGAGGTCCACTGACGCCGGTCAGTGCTCACGAGCCACCTCCCGTGCCGGTTGAGGGCTGGTTCACGACCCTGCTCAAGCTGCCTGATGACGCGGGCCTCAAAGCTGGTGACGGCGGCGTGTTGCTCATCCTGCACACGCCGGAAGGTACCGAGCTGGCTGAAGGATCACCGATTCGCGTAGCCGCCGAGGTGTCCCGACGCTCCGATCTGTTGATGTTGGTGCGGCCTGAGTTCAGCCTGGAGGCTCGCGGGGGACCGACTCAGATCATCCACGTCGAGGTTCGGGTCCTGTCGCCACCGGAGCCTCGCATCGAGGCCGAGCTGGTGGTCACTCTCGACTACGTGGCCTGTGAGGCTGGCGATGGTGCCAAATGTACCCCCGGACGGCTATTCGTGCGGGTGCCGGTGCGGCTGCTGTCCTGGGGGGGCAAGCGACAGCTCGAGTACGGCATCGAGCTGGCCAGCGTGCCAGATTGAGCGTAGGCAACAGCGGTGCCTGGCAGTAGTTTCGGACGCGCATTTCAGGTGACCACGGCCGGGGAATCCCACGGCCCTGGCCACGTGGTCATCGTCGATGGTTGCCCGCCGGGCATCGCGCTGTCCGTCGACGACTTGCGGCGAGACTTGCGGCGGCGCCGGCCCGGGCAGAGTCCCTTGGTGACGGCCCGCAACGAGGCTGACGAGCCGGAGATCTTGGCTGGGGTTTTCGAAGGCCGGACCACCGGCACGGCCATCGCCATCTTGGTGCGCAACACCGATGCGCGAAGCGATGATTACGCTGATTTGCGGGGCGTCTACCGGCCAGGCCACGCCGACTATGGTTACCAGGTCAAGCTCGGGCACCGGGACCATCGTGGTGGCGGGCGCGGCAGCGCGCGGGAGACCGTCGCTCGTGTTGCCGCTGGCGCCATTGCCAGGAAAGTGATCGTCGAGGCCTTCGGTGGACAGGTGGTGGGCTATGTGCGCCAAGTGGGGGAGGTGATTGCCGAGGTTTCGGAGCCGGCCGCCGTCACCGTCGAGCAGGTCGAGACCCTTCCCAGCGGCGAGCCCAACCTGGTGCGCTGTCCCGACGCTGCCGCGGCGCAGCGCATGGTCGCGCTCATCGAGCAAGTGCGCGACGAGGGCGACTCAATCGGAGGGGTGGCCGAGATCGTCGCCACTGGGGTCGTCGCCGGCCTCGGCGAGCCGGTGTTCGACAAGCTCAAGGCCGATCTCGGCAAGGCGCTGCTCAGCTTACCCGCGGTGCTCGGCGTGGAATATGGCGTCGGCTTCGGTTGCGCGACCATGCGGGGCCGGCAGCACAACGACCGCTTCGTGGCGGGCCCTGTGCCTGGGGGCGGCGAGCCGGGCGACGCTCAGCCCCCCATCGTGACCGACACCAATCGCCATGGCGGCATCCTCGGCGGGATTTCCACGGGCATGCCCATCGTGTTGCGTGCCGCGGTCAAGCCGACGAGCAGCCTTCAACAGCTGCAGCAGAGCGTGAACGAGGCAGGGGAGCCCCTCGAGATCGCCGCTGCCGGGCGTCACGATCCCTGCCTGTTGCCGCGCTTTGTTCCCATGGGAGAGGCGATGGTGGCACTCACCCTGGCCGATCACTACCTGCGTCAGCGCGGTCAAACCACCGCAGAGCCCACGTCCTGATCGTGCCGTCTTCCTGATCGTGCCCCTTCCTGAATGCGATGCTGTGTGAGTCTTGCCGGCTCCCCGGCTCCTCGGTTTTCACCACATCCTGTCGGCCGATTCGTCTAACG
>JAUVCD010000779.1 GCA_030590865.1 Myxococcales bacterium
AGTCTGGAGAAAGCGCGCGAACTGCCGGGAAGAACCGGACGACGTCTGTGTCGGTTACTTTGCAGTTCCAGTCCTGGTAGCGGGGCCACCGATTTTGACGAGTATTGCTCCTCGACCCTCCTGCGGCGGGTAAGCCCGCCAGACCAACGGCGGGTAAACGTCACGCTGCGGTTGGTACCCCATCCCCCTTTGCAATGAGTATGGCTTTTCAGTGTCGCGGAGCCGACGCTGAAAGCACTATTGGACTAGCGCGGGTCAGTAAACAGGTGCGTGAATGCGCCTTGGGGCTTGTTATTCTGGCTGGTAATGGGCCGGAGTGCTTGCATAGTTCAATTGCAGGGAATCCGGGCAACAGGCGGCCTTGCGCTTGACCCGGGATGGGGCAGCGGACTGGATTGGTGAAGCCGCGGGGCGAGGTTTGAGGCCTGCGGGGGTTGTTGCCCCTCCCGGCGAGAGGTTGTAGCAGCCGAGAGATCGTCGGGAGGGGTGGGTTATCTTCGTGGCCGGGCGCGGGCTCCTCTCCGGCGTTCTTCGACGAACAGGACGTTGAGGCTTCTGCATTTCGGGCAGTTGGGTACTGCTGACTGGGCATCCTCGCCGGTCAGAGCCTCGGCAGCGAGTTCGGCAATGGTTTCGGTGGGCTCGTTTGCCTTGAGGCTGCCGGAGAGCTGCAGCAGCACACGGGCGCGGGCCATCAGTTGGCGCTTGCTCGAATGCCACAATCCGTAGTAGCGGACCTTGTGGAAGCCCTTGGGCAGGACGTGCAGCAGAAATCTCCTGATGAACTCGATCCCGGTAATACGGGTGGTTTTCCATTCGTCGGTATCGTGGTGCTTGTACTTGATACTGACGTGCGAGTCGTCCATGTCCAGAATGCGGTGTCGATTGATGGCCACGCGGTAGACGTAGCGACCCAGGTAACGCATGATCGTCTCGCGGCCCTCTCCCACCGGTTTGCAGAAAGAGCACCATTCCCGACGCCAGACCTTTGCCGGGATGCTGGCGAACAGATCGGGACGCTCTTTCGAAAGCGCCTCGCGAAACCGTCTGGCAATCAGCGGGGAGAGCTGCTTCACCGGCACCAGGAAGCCCGGCGCACACTCGCGCCACGAATTCCCGTCGACGGTTACCCCGCCGCCGCTGACCAGCATGTGCGTGTGGGGGTGCTCCAGCATCTGTCCGGTCCAGGTGTGCAGCACCGACATTATCGCGGGGAGGGCACCCATGTGCCTGCGCCCGGCGGCCAGTTCGCATATCGCCCTGGCCGAGACCTTCATCAAGAGGGCGTACATGTATTTCTGCTCGGCGAGAAACATGCGTCGCAATTCCGCAGGGACGGTGGCCACCACATGGAAGTAGTCGCAGGGCAGCAGTTCCGCCGACCGGGCCTCGACCCAATCCAGAATCTGCTGTCCGTGACACTTCGGACACGAACGGTTCCGGCAGCCGTGATACTGCCAGAAGCTCTCGTTGCAGTCTTTGCACCGGTAGCGCTTCCCGCCCATCGCCTCGGTCATGCAGCCGAGGATGTCCGAAATCGCCCTGCGCTGCGAAGGCAGCTTGGGCTCTCCATATTGCCGGACGTAGTCTTCCAGGAACCGCCGGAAGACATCGGCGACCTCGATTCCCGGAGCGCTCATTGCTTGGTCCCTTCGCCAAAGAGATCACCGAAGAGATGGTCGCATTTGCTGCGCAGATCTTCGCGCCCCGCCTCGGTGAGGTGCGTGTAGACCTGCGTAGAACGGTAACTGGCATGGCCCATCAAAATCTGCAATGTGCCCGCGCTTACCCCGCTCTCGAGCAACTGCGTGGCGTAGCTGTGACGCAAAGTGTGCGGAGTTACATCCTGGCCCAGACTCGCCCGATCACGTGCCTTCCGGAACGCTGCACCGAAACTCGTGGCATCGAAAGGCTTATCTCCGTCTCTCCCCGGGAAAAGCCAATCCGCGTTGCGATGCGTCAGCCAGAACTCGCGCAGGCGCAGAAGCAGTTCCGCGGGCAGCGGCACCGCGCGCTCGCGATTGCCCTTGCCCACGACGCGAACCAGCATCCTCTTCGAATCCAGCGAAGTCGGTCGCAGCGCAACCGCTTCCGAACGTCGCAACCCCAGCGCATACAGACACCCCGCACAAAGACGATATGACTGCTTCGTGAATCCGTGAGCAATACTATGCATAGCCGGGAGAGCGGTCACGCTTGTTGATGTGGGTGAGGTGCAACCCCCAAATTGATTCTGGCGGGTTGATTTGCTCGGGGCGGGGTGTCTTTGGAGCAGTAATGCGGGTGCGCATGCTTGCGCCGGATAGACTTCTCTCTGCCGGGCGGTTACCCGGAAGCCAGCGAATACCGTAGTGGCAGGTTGCGAATGCTACGAGTAACAGAATGCAGCGTAGGTTTCGCTCCAGACCGGCAGCCAGGGGTTGCCCCGACCGAAGGCGAGGCCCCATTTGCGGCCGTGGTAAACCAGTTGAGCGGCGATGTACATCATGTCCTGGATCACGCTGCGCAGACGCCGGCGCTTGACCTTCTTGCGCATCGGCGCTTTGAGATCGTTCGGAAGAAAAGCTTGAAGCGTCAATGAAGACTGCCCCATCAGGCGCAGAATGTTGTAGGCAATCACTGCCAACTGCAGCACCAGCGCGTTGGTGTCAAACTTGCCGGAGGGCAACCGCTCCAGATCCATGTCCGTCTTAAGTTCGGAATGGAACTGCTCGCTGGTACCGTGATCGCGGTAGAGAGCTATGATCTCCTCCGGCGTGGCATTGAGGTCGCTCCAATAGGTATCGATCTCTATCTCCGGCACCAGCAGGAGTTGCCCGTCCGCCGCGACAGTGCGCCGGGTTACCTCGAAAATCACCCGCAGCAACTTGCCGTCGCGCTCGCGATGCGTCTCGCCACGGTAGACTTCCTTGCCTTCCCGGGGATGGCTCCACGTCCCGAAAGCCTGCGCTTCGGTCAGCCACTCATCGGGCGATTCCTTGCGCAGGTTGCGCTTGACGATCCAGTGGGCCTTCGCCTTCCGGCAGACATCAATGTTCTTGATGTCATCGTTGCCGGAGTCCATCCGCACCAGAATCTCGCGGTCGGTAATCAACCCCGCAAGCTCCAACGACCGCTTCAGAAACTCAGGCGTCCCCTTCTGACAGTGCTGCGTTCCTTTGCGCAACTCGGCGTTCACGGTATACCCCTCCGCTCCCAGATAAGCGAAGTTCGGAGCGTAACCAACAACCTTCTTGTAGGTCCAGCCTACGCCTTCCTTCTTCGAACCGGAATTGTCGAACGGGCTTACGTCCAGATCCAGAGGCGCCATATCACCCCAGCAGGGCGATATCGCAGGAGCAAACCGCTTGACCATCTCGGCCGACGTCTCCAGAATGATTTCCTCATTCGCCACTCCGGTCTCGTCCAGGCGCTGACGCAGCGTCTCCTCCGAGGGCATCCGCTTAATCCCGACACTCTGCTTGAAGCACATGTCGTCCCGAAATCCCTCAATCGCCGCAAAGTCCGGCTTGGCCAGACACAACAACCCGATCATCGCTGCCTGTATGTCCCTGTCCGGTATCCGGCCGTTCCGGCACCCCTTGCGGTCAACCGCGTCCACGCGCCTGCCGAACTTCGTCCCGCCAAGCAGCGCGCCAACCATCGCCATACCCGTGTGGCTTACCAGCACATTCCGCGACTCAGAAACCAGGAACTTTACCGGCTTCAAAACTTCACCTCCCAGGTGACCCCCCGGCCATACTTACTAACACCCAACGTCACTCGAAGAAACACTCATTCTGTACTATATATGCATTTTGCGCTCACGGATTCACGTGCTTGTTAATTGCCTCGATCAGGCAGCGGCACTGTTCCCGAGAAAGCACCCGCGGCAGGCGCTTCTGCTTTGGCTGACGAATCCGTTTTTAAAAAAGAGCGCCCAGTTACGATCCATCGTGCGATAGAACAGGAACTTCAGCCCGCTGAACTGAGTCTGAAACAACCCCTTGGAGACCTC
>JAUVCD010000036.1 GCA_030590865.1 Myxococcales bacterium
ATCGCCCACCACCGCCCGAGGGGAACCCGCGTCGCGCCCAGGCTGCTGGCCGCAAAGCCCATCAACCCACCAGCCAACCGCAACAGGGCGACAAGCCGCTAGACCACAACCCCTTCGCCCGGCATTTCCGGAAGTAGCGACGGGCTAGTCACTCATCCAAACGCAGGGGAGCTTTCCCTTCCGCTCCCGCCAGGGCCAGCGGCGCGAGGTTCATCCAGGTTGCGCAGCGGTCCAGGATCGCCGGATCGCAGCTCACCACGAAGGGGGCGCCAGCGAGCGTGGCGACCACGTCCTCGACGATGGTCACCGCGGCTTTGAGCTTGTGCTTTTGCGACCAGGCCACCAGTCCAGCCTCCAGCCGCCCAGCCTCCGCACTGGTGGGGTCGATGACCCACGTACAGGTCTTCGGGCGGAGCCGCTTCAACGCCGCGCAGCACCGATCGAGGGCCCCATCGAAGGCCTCGTCCCAGGTCAGCGTTCCGCGGCTCCAACTCGGGTCGGCCAACACGCCGGCACTGCTCTCGAGCAACAGCTTCCCGCGGAGCCCTGCCGCCACCACCGAAACAAGACTGGCGGCGTCGACCCGAAGGGGGCGGCGACTGACATCCTCGGGGTCGAGCTCACGAGCAATGTGGTGCTTCACTTCTGAGCCGAGCTGGGCGTTGACCGCGAGCAATCGCTGTTGCTCGAGATCCAGGGCCCGGTGCTCGCCAACGAAGTCGTTCACGGCGTCGCTGGGATAGCCCCGAGCCAGCAGCCAGCTCACCTCTTCAGCTGCCCGTCGTAGCTGGGTCAACGCGGCTTCCTCGAGGTGCTGGCTTGCCATGGACCCAATCTGCCCTCGAGGCGAAGCGCCAGCAAGGCTGTGCTTCGAAGGCAGGGTCAGGACTTGTCACTTGACACTCAGGCATCGGCGCCTCGTCCTTCGTCGATTGTCCCTGCTGCAGTCGGCCGAGATGGCTTCGGCTTCAGTGGCTTTCGGTTGAGCGCAGGGCGTGACAGGGCACCGCGGCATCGCATCCGGGACAGTTCTCGCGGGCCAGCTTGCAGGCGTGGCAAGCGTTGGGGATCGTGCCCCGCTTGGCACGCAGTGGGGCGTGCCCGGCCATCAACCGTTGTCGCCACGTCGACCACAGAGAGCCACCGAGCAGCACCAGGATGTTGATGGCGGGAAGGCTCGCGAGCAGCAAGAATAGGATCCGCTGCATGACACGTGTCGAACGATGTGGTCTCTGCAATCGCATGCGCCGTGTGGCAGTATCACAATTATGGTCGCCGCCGTGACCAGAGCGAGGGTGTCGGTGGTATTGGGGTGCCTGGTGCCTCAGGACCAGCTTGGCTACCGTCTGTTGTCATGAAGGACCGAGCAGGTCGAGCTCTGCGCCACCTGGTACTCACCGCAGCGCTGCTCTGCGCCACCGCGCCGCTGTCGGGCTGCGACCGTGGTCGGATCCCCCGTCCCAGCGGCTCGACATCGCCGGCTTCGAGTGCGCCCGGCGCCTCGCGCACACCGAGCGCGACAGGCGCTCCGGCTGGCCCGTCGCAGCGACTGCAGCCCACCGATCTCGCGTATCAGGGAGCGTTTCGGCTTCCCGACGCGTTCGACTGGGGGGCAAGAGGGCTCGCGTTCGTGGCCGGCGCCGACGGTGGCGCGCTACTGGCGCTCGGCCCGGATCAGCAGCCGGCGGAGTTCGCGCGAGTCGACATTCCTGCTCCCGTCGTCACGCGACAGCTCGACCGGCTGCCCAGAGCGCAGATGCTCGCGCCGATGCGAGACTTCGACGGGAAGATCGTGGAAGGCGTGAGCGACGTCACCCCGATCGCTGGCGGCATCGAGACCGTGGCGAAGCGCGGAAGCCAGCGCACGGACAAGCTCTATGGGGCGATCAACAACTGGTACGGCGTGGTCGAAGAGTCGCACTCCGCCATCTGGATGAGTGAGCCCGACGGCACGAGCCCGCGCGGACCGTTTCACGTCGGGCCGCGAAAAGAGCCCTTCCACGGAAACAAGGTGGGCTCGTTTCTCTTCGCCGTGCCCGCTTGGTATGCCGACCGCTACCTCGGCGGCCGGTCGCTCGTCACAGGCAAGGCGCGCGGCGCCTTCCACGGCTCCCAAGGCCCGTCGCTCTTCGCCTTTCGGCCTTGGGACACGGACAAACCCTCGGGCGATCTCGATGCGGTGGCGATGCTCTACTACCGCATTCGCTTCCCCGAGTGCGCCGGCCCCAACGTGGGCGACAAGAAAGCCTGCGATTTCCCCGGCTTCACCATGTGCGACGAATGGGAGGGGGGAGGCTTCGTCGAGCACGGGAAGAAGCGCGCCATCCTGCTCCTCGGCAAGAAGGGCCTCGGCCCCAACCACTACGGCGAGCCACCTCGCGCTGGCACGTGCGAGAGCGACAAGGGCTACCACTGTGATCCCTACGAGCGGCAGGTCCTCTTCTACGACGTCGACGAGCTGGGCGCCGCTGCAGGTGGCAAGCGAGAACCCTGGACCGTGCTCCCCTACGCCACCTGGCGGCCGAAGGAGCTCCTCGTGCAAGGCCAGACCTGCGGGCAGGTCGGGGGGGTTGCGTTCGACGCGCAGAGCCGCCGCCTGTTCATGATCGAGAAGGGCCTCGGCGACAACAACTCGGCAGCCGTGCACGTGTGGACCGTCGGGGGCTGAGCCGAAGCCGTCAGCAGCTGCCCGTGCCGTCGCAGGTGTTGCTGCCCGGGCACTCGTTGTCGGGGTCCTGCCCGGGCGGGACGAAGCTGCAGGTGCCGAGGTTGGCGCCGTTGCAATGCTCGCAGGTGCCGCCACAAGCATTGTCGCAGCAGACGCCGTCGACGCAGAAGCCGATGAAGCAGTCGCTGGGGGCCTGGCAGGTTTCGCCGAGCGTGCAGTCGGCACAGACGCCGCCGCCGCCACAGTCGATGTCGGTCTCGTTGCCGTTCTGAATGCCGTCGCTGCAGCTCTCGCACTGGCTGCCGTCGCACGTGTAGGCGCCGCCGCAGGCGGTCGGGGACGGGACCTGGCACGTGCCCCCGCCGTCGCAGATCCAATCACCGGTAAAGGTCGCGCTCACGCATGTGGCAGGGGCGCAGACGTTGCCGCTGTGCATATCGCAGGCGCCGCCGACGCACACGCCAGTCGTTCCACAGGTCGCCGGCGCCTGGGCGGTGCAGTTGCCGTCGGGATCGGTGGTGTTGATCACAGCCAGGCACTGGCCGTCGGCCACGCCGTTCAACTGCTGGGTGCAGGCCTCGCACACGCCGTTGCAGAGGCCGTTGCAGCAGACGCCGTCGACGCAGAAGTTGCTGCTGCACTCGGACGGCTGGTTGCACGGTGTGCCGCCGCCGCAGGTCGTGGCGCACGGACCGCCGCAGTCCACGCCTTGCTCGCCGTTGTTCTGCACGCCGTCGGCACAGGAGCAGACATTGGCCACCGCGAGACCGCACTGGCCCTCGCTGCAGCTGCCACAGGACAGCACCGTGTTGCAGCCGCTCGGCAGCGAGCCGCAGTTGTTGGGGCCGCAGACAGTGGGGGTGCAGCACGCGCCTTGACCGTCGCAGATGTCGCTGCCCCCACAGGCCGTGCCGGCCGTGGCGTTGGTCGTGCCGGGCGTGCCGTTGGAGCAGGTCCCCAACGTGCACGCGCTCGGGTTGCTGGGGACGTCGTTATCGTCGATCTGTGACGTGACCATGCCGGCGCCGTCGCAGACCTGCGTCTGGCAGTCGCCCACGGTCTGGTTGGGGATGGGCGTGCCCGACGGCTCCAGCGTCGTGTCGCAGATGCTGTTGTTGCAGGCGACGCTCCCGCAATCCGGCGAGAAATTGGCCGGGCAGTCGGTTGCGAGCAGACAGCCCACGCAGTTCCCTTGGCCGTCGCACAGCCCGTTGCTGCCGCAGGGGACGCCCTCGGCTGCGGGGTTGGTGACGCCGACGCCGCTGGAGCAGCTGCCGATCTCGCACTCAGAGAGCGGGACCGGCGGATCGTCGTCGTCCACCGTCATCTCCTCGCCGTCGACGCAGGTGCGCAGCTGGCAGTCGCCGTCGGTCTGGTAGCTGTCAGGCAGCGGATCGCTGGAGGGATCGTTGACGCAGAAACCGTCCGCGTCGCAGCTGTCGACGGTGCACAGGTTGCTGTCGTCGCACACGACGTCGGCGTTACCCGGGTCGCAAGGAATGGCGCAGACGCCGTCTAGGCAGGTGCCGTTGCCCCCGCCGACGGTGCACGGCGTGTCGTTCGGGACAGGCACCTCGTAGGGCACGCCCTCGATGCACTGCCCGGTCACGCACGGATTGTCGGGCATGGGAGGATCGCTGGGATCCTCCTCCACGGTGCCGAGCCCGCTCTGACACAGGACCTGGCGGCAGTCGCCGACCTCGTCGTTGGGCGCTGGGCCGTTGGGCGCGGGCGTGACCTCGCACTGATCCGTCACCGGGCTGCACGTGCCGAGCGCGCACGGGTTGTTGATCTCGCAATCGTCCGCCGTCACGCAAGCCGGCGACGAGGGCTTGCCGGCGCTGCCCGGATCCTCGCTACACGCCGCCATCGAAGCAGCGGCCAGCAACCCCCACATCGCGCCTAGCCACACGTCGCGTCGCATCGTCACTCCTCTTCCCTTAGGTACTCGCCGAGGCTGCCTGTCTCGAGCTCCCCGCAGTCGAGGCGAACGCCCGAGCGCTTCAGCTCACAGTCGCGCTTGGCGAGGTCGAACACGCACATGTCGGAGAAGGCGAGCTCCAGGCGATACTTCTCGTTGCCGCGATCCGAAGCCACGAACGTGAACGTGCACTCGCAGAAGCTGCCGTCACCGCTCAAGTCGTCGTAGATCTCGAGCGTGATGTTCTCTTGCCCCTGACCGCACGCGAAGCTGTCCTCGCTCACCCAGGTGCCCGGCAACGAGTTGCCACACCCCATGCAAGCCACGCCCATCCCCACCGCCGTCGCGGCGCACCAACCCCGTGTACCCATGCGGCCAGGCTACCAGACACGGGGCCCGAAACTCCAGTGAGGGACGGGTACGGCGGCGGTGCCCATCAGGCAGGCTGTGCTTGGAGAGCCGGAACCAGGGGAGCGGCTACAGTCGCCCGGTTCGCGCTGCGTCCTTACCCCAGGTGGACCAGCCGGTGAGCGAAGTGTCACCGGTGTCGATGGCAATCAACCACCCATCTGTGGTGCCCACGTAGATCCAGCCATCGTGAATGACCGGCTGAGAGCGGATGGGGTGGCGGGCGTCGTAGGCTTTCTTGCGGACCCCGGATTTGGGCTCGACCGTCTCGATCTTCCCCGCCAGGGTCCCGATGATGATGCGGTTGCCCGCCGCCGCCGGCGGTGCGGCGAGGAAGCCACCAGCCGCCTTGGCATCCCCCGCGAGCTTGAAGGACCAGGACTTCTTTCCGGTTGCGGCATCGAGCCCCACCACCTCGTCGCCCATGGTGCTGACGCTCAGCGCCCCAAAGCGGAGGATCCGTGACCCCTGGAAGGCCTGCAAGCTCGACACGCTCGACTGGCCGATATTGCGGGCAGCCTTGGAGGCATTGGCCGCCGCCGGCGCACCGGCTCCAAAACCATTGGCCGCATCATCGGAAAACGACTGCTTTCCATAAGAGCTCTTCTTCTGCACCTTGGGGCTGAGATAGGGGGCGGCCTTCTTGTGGGTGACATAGCCGCCACCACCCATGTAACTGCCCGAGTCGGAGTCGTCGGTCTGTGGGCGTTCTGACACGATGCCTTCTTCAACAACGTCGGCGTCCGCCGGGTCGTCGAGGCGGCGGGTGTAGTGCACCCCGCTGGCGTCGATGACAGGAGCGGAGGTAGCCCGTCGTGCCTTGGCGGCCAGGATTTTTCCCGTCACCTGATCGAGCTTGTAGAGGGTGCCCGCCTGGCTGGCTACGTAGAGCGCTCCCTCTACGGCCACAGGAGCCGACATCACATCCGAGTCGATCCAACGTTGCCAGAGCAAGGCACCGGTCTTCAGATCGAGGGCCACCAACGCGTGGCTGGCCCCAGGGGGCCGGACCTTCGCCCCTTTGCTCGAGCTGCCCTGCGATGCGGCGTGGGCCGGATAGGCCGTGAACACTCGCCCGCCGTCAATGGTGGGCGCACTCATCAACGGATCGCCGAGCCACCACGACCACAGCAGCTTGCCGGTCTTCGCTTCGACGGCGAAGATGGTGCACGACTCGGTGTTCCACACGCAAATGCGTTCGGCGCAGGCGGCCGTGGAGGGGCCGTCGTCATCGAGCTGCAGTCCCCAGACAGGCTCGCCGGTTTCGACCCGCAGCGCGTAGAACTGCTTGGAGCGGAACCCGCCGCTCACCATCACCATCTTGCGGTAGACCGTCGGCGTGGTGATCGGCGCGCCACTGGGGAGGCGTACCTCGAAGCGTCCCTTGGACCGCTTGATGGACGAGCTCGCGAGCTTGGCTTTGCTGACATGCCCTGAGCGCCATTCGGTCGGCGGCTGAGCGTATTTGGCCGTGTTCATCTCCAACGCCTGGGCGAGCACGTCTTCGCCATCCGGCATTTCCAGATGGTTGGGCGCCGCCTGCGCCTTTTCGTCCTTCTGCGCCGCTTTGACACTTGGCGGCTCGGCCTGTTTGACCCGCTGACTCGGCTGACAGGCGACAATGACTGCCGTGGCCACGAGCACCATGGCGACGAGCGCGGTGACACCAACCGACCTTAGAACCTTGGGCGACATAGCTAACCCCTCCGCTGGGCTTCTCTCTTTGTCGGATCACGTCGTGAAACGATCTTGGAGTGTGACCACAAGGCGGCCGATGGACCTCTTTCGTTTGACCGCTGCGCCACCAGCGGCCGTCACTTCTTCTCGGTCTTGCTCGCCGCCTTGATCGCCGGTCGCTTGTTCAGCAGGGTGAGCGCACCACGGGCCTGCTTGACTCGCGTCTCGGTCGCCCGCTGTAGCATGTCGATCTCTCGCCGCAGCTTCGAGTAGCGCTCCTCAGTGGCCAAGAGCCTCTCGAGCATGGCCTCTGAGGCATCGGGCTGATTGCGCAAGACCTCGAGGTTGGCGCGCAAACGCGCCACATCCTTGTCCAGCTCCCTCAGCTCCCGCTTGCGCTTGGGGATGGTCCGTCGGTTGGCTCTCGCCTTACGCAGGAACTTGGAGGCCTTGGTCAGGGCAGCCCGCTGACCGCTCGACAGGGTGGTTCGGGCCGCCAGCCGCTCGACTGCGCCGACGCTGAGATCCTTGAAGAGGTAGGTCCGGGACAGTCCCTCTTTGACCCTGAGCGCCCGCTGTTTCTTGGTCGCTGCGGGGGCATCGAAGACGGCAATGGGCTTCTTCTTCTCCGGGTCGAAGGTGAGCCCGTCGGTGCCCTTGACGTCGGCGTTGGCGACATAGTCGATGGCCAAATAGACCTTACGCCCGGCACCGCCCCGATTGGTCACCGTGAGCGGCACTTTGTGATGGCGGACGAAGTGCTCGGTCAAGACATCGTTGTGGAACGCCAGAATCCGCGGCTCGTCGCGGGCGCTCCCAATCCCTTCCTCGACCTCCACATCCAGATCGATGCCGAACTGAAGAATGCGCTCTTCACCGGGCTTGGTGCGAGCCAGAGCCGTTTCGCCTGCAAAGCCACCACTGGCGAAGACCGAGATGGGCCCAGCGGGAAAGGTCTGACGGGTGCCGTTGGTGAGGTGCACGCCGCTCCGGGCGGCGGCACCGGCGCGATCGAAGTAGGCGATGCGCAACACCTTGACCGTCTCACTCACGAAGGGCAGCAATGCCGAGCCGTGAGCCCGCAAGTCGATCCGATTGTTCAAGGCATAGCGAAACAGGGCCCCAGACTCGATACCGTCGGCCTTGGCGAGACCCGCCAGGTTGCCGACCGCCAAGAGCGAGCTCTGGGCCACGCCCGTGCCCATGCCACCACCATGTCCAATGGTGCCGATGCTGCCGAGACCAATGCCCTCACCGCGACCGCCGCCCCCCTGGCCGATCCCGCTGAGCCCAAGGCCGCCCGCACCATAGGCCTCACCGACGGACCACATGTTGTCCACCGTCTTGTGGAGCAGTTGAGGCACCGTCGACAGCTCTTGCTCCGGCGTCACCAGCTGGCGACGGGCGTAGCGGGGCGCGGCGAGAGGGAAGAGGAACGAGTCGGGCCGGCCATTGACCAGCTCCACGCCGACTTTCTTCCAGTCCTCGTCGGTGTCGTTGTGAAGCAGAGCCCACCCCTGCAACTGGTCGCCCCCCTTGCCCGACCCGTCGAGCACCAGTCGATAGGTGGAGCGCCACACCGGTGTCTCGGCGACGTAGCCGAGGGTGATGGACTGCCCCTTCTTGGCGAGCACCCGCAGCTTGCGCGAGCTCTGGGCGCTGCGTTGGGATAGGGCATCCAGGGCCGAGCCGAGCCGGGACCGCCACGCCGGATCGGTGGGCCTCACACTGGCCACCTCGGTCGACTTGAAGCGGCGCACTTCGTCTCGATCGGTGAGCAACAACAGCGTGCTGTAGTGCCGAGTCACGCAGACGATGGAACCCTGGTCGCCCCCCTTGGCGCGCCGCTCACACTCCTGCTGCCCGCTCAGGGGCGGGGGCAAGACATCCACCAGCCGCCCCTTGTAGAGCGCGCCACCAGACCGTAGCTCGACCGACGCGCCCTTCATGCTGGCGAGCAACGTCTGATAGCTGATCGAGCCGTCGCCATCGTCCGGCAAGCCTGCCAACCGTCGCGCCATGTTGTGGCTGACGTTGCTGCCGAACTCGACACCATCGACGGTGGTCTTGCCGTCCTTGGACATGACCACCAACGACTTGAGCGCGTCATCGAGATGGCCGGCCGGCACCGGCAGCACCACGTCACCGCCGGAAATGGCGCCGCTTCGCTCGAAGTAGCCCACACCGGTCTCGTAGAGCCGCACCCGCTTGAGCGGCAGCGGCGCCGCTGCCTTCGGTTGGGCCTGGGCCACGACTGCTGGCAATAGGGCCAGGATTACAGCCAGAACAGATGGTTGCAGACGCACGGTCACCTCGCTCGTGTCGTTGTTGGGTCAATCAGCCTGAAGCCGACGATCCTTTGACAACGCCGCGAGCCCTGGGTTCTCCAGAAAGCGCCTGGAACCTGCTGCACCTCAGCCGACGGTCAGCAAATGCAGATCGAGAACGTTGGTTCCCGTGGGGCCAGTGCGGACTAGCGCACCAATCTCGTCGAGCAGCGGATGAGCGTTGGCCTGGGCCAGGGCCACCTCTGGATCGCCCACCTCGCAGAGCGCGGCCCAGCTGCGATGATCCACCACCGCACCGGCCGCGTCCGTCGGTCCGTCGCCACCATCGGACCCCAGCGCAGCGAAACAGGCTGGACGTTCACCCGCAAGGTCCCGTGCCATCAGCAGGGCCAGCTGCTGGTTGCGTCCACCGAGACCGTGCCCCGGTGGGAGCTGCACCGTCGGCTCGCCTCCGCCGACGAGCAACTCACCAGGCTTCAGCTCCCCGGCGAGCTCAGCGAGCCTGGCCGCCACCGCCACGACGTCGTCGCCTGTCGCCGGTTGGCGACGAGCGGCGTCGAAGCCGGCCGCTGGGGCTGCGGCGAGGGCCGCTTCGATGAGCGTCTCGTGGGACGCTAGCAGCTGATGGTGCACCCGCTCGAAGCACTCTGCGTCCAGTCCTGGGGTTTCCTCCAGAGCGCCCTGCACGCCGCGCTCGAGCGCTGCCAGCGCCGGAGCCCCAATCCCATCCACCCCACGGGCAATATCGAGCGCCTCGGCGAAAGAGCTCGGGTCAGGAGAGAAGGGGCCCGACCCGATGGCGCTCAGGTCGTCACCGAGCACATCGCTGATGAGCAGCACCTGGACCGAGGCTGCACAGGCAGCGGCGAGCCGACCGCCGGAAGCTCGGGTCAGGTGCTTGCGCACCACGTTGAGCTGATCGATCGCCACCCCCGCTCCCAGCATCGCCTGCGTGGCCTGGGCAAGGTCAGCCATGGTGAGCCCCACCAGAGGCGCCGCGAGTAGCGCCGAGGCCCCTCCAGACAAGACCGCCAGGACCTGATCGGTCTCAGGCACCGATCGCAGCCGTTGCTCAATCGCCTTGGCAGCCTCCTGGCTACGCTGGTCGGGAACGGGATGGCCAGCAAATCGCACCTCGAAGCCCGGCTCAGCGAAGCGCCCGAAGTGGTCGTCCTTGGTCACCAGCAGACCATTTCGCACCGGCTCTGCCAAGCCATCGATCACGCCTTTGGCCATGGCGCCAGCAGCCTTGCCGGCACCCACCAGGTGGACCCGTCGCCCCTCCAGATCGCCCAACTCGGAAGCTGCTGACTGGCACAGGGGCTGGCCGTGGCAGGCGGCCACGGCGTCATGGGCAATGGCCAGCAGGGCCTCGCGCTTACCTTCCATTGCTGACCGTCCCGTCTTGTCCGCGTTGCTCATGGACTCTCAGTAGGCATCCCCAATGGCCAGGTTGACAGCAAATGGGAAGCTGTCGCCCTCCCCTGGCTCCGGTCCGCCTTCCTCCGGTTCGAGATGACGCTCACCGAGCCGCTGGAGATAGGGCACCCGGTAGCCGATGTCGAGGCGCAGCAGACCCACCGGCGTGAGGTAGCGGAAGCCAAGCCCTGGCGAGATGTGGGGATGAGTAACCCGGTAGTCCGCGATTCGCTGCACCACGTCGCTGGCATCGGCAAAGACGACGCCCGTGGATTTGTCGCCCAGGGGAACCCGCAGCTCCGCCGACAACTCCCAAAGGCCCACGCCTCCGGCAGGCAGCAAGTCTCGGGACTGGCCGTACTGGGACAAGAAGGGCAACACCGCGTGAGGTCCGACGCCGCGGTAGCCATAGCCCCGATTCGAGCTCGGACCACCGCTGAAAAAGGCCCGAAAGCTCATCAACTGCAAGTCTCGGGCTCGCACCGACTCCTCGGCCTGCGAGTCAGGCAACAGCGAATCCCCGTAATTGCGGGGAAAGAGGAAGCCCGTCGCCCAACGAACCGCCACGGTGATGTCGTCGGTGACTGGCGCGTAGGCGCGCAGCTCGGGCCGCAAGCGGATGTCGTCAGCGTCGCCTTGCAAGAACCCGCCAGCAAACTGGACCCCGACCCCAAACCACAACCCGCTGTGGGGCTGAACCGTGGTCGGCTCACCCTCTTTGTCCCGGCGCCAGTCCCAGGATGCCAGCGTCTCCAAGTAGGGAATGAGCACCCGCTGGAACCCCTCGGGAGGGTCGTCGAAGTTGTAGGAGAAAGGATCGTCGAAGCGGAGCTTGATGAACTGGGCGGCGTAGATCGTAGACGTTCCGATGTAGGACGAGCGGAACTTACGGTCGAACCCGAAGGCGCCATCGATCTCACGATAGCCCACGATGTTGTAATCGTCAGGCACCGGGTCGGGCACCGGCGTGCTCTGGGGCAAGTAGATACGTGCAGCGGAGCTCAGCAATGTATTGGTGCGCCCCTCAGGGAAGGCAGGCTGCTTGAAATCGATGCGCAGCTCCGCCTCGGGCAACACGTCAGTCGGCGCTTGACTGACCATCGTCTCGAGACGAGTCGGAAAGAACACCAATCCGGGCCGGGTCTCGATGGTGATCCGGCGAAGACCGCCAATGAAGTTCCGGTCCTCCCAGCCCACGATGCCATGAGCATCGATTTGCGATCCCACCTCGGCGCCGAGTCCCACTTTGACCGCCCGGAGCTTGATGGGCTGAAAGCGGATGATGATCGGAATGTCCGTCTTGGCACTCGCCTGCGCAGAGCTCAGCACGGCTTCGATCTCGACGGAGCCGAAGACCTGGAGGTCAGCGATGGCATGGCGGGCCGCGTCTATTTTGGCGGTCGAATAGTCGTCACCTTGCTCGAATCCGATGGCGCTGCGGACCGGGCCTTCGGGGATCTCGCCCAGGCCCTCCAGCGTCACTTTGCCGAAATGACAGCGCGGTCCGGCGCTCACCTCGAACTGAACCCGAGCCCGACGCCGAGGCAGATCGACCGACGCTTTGCCCGTCACCGTTCCGCGGGCGAAGCCGTTGTCCGTCAGCGCCCGCAGCACCTCCTCCTTGGCCTGGTCGTACCGTTCCTCGTCGAAACGAGGCAGCGGCTCGCCAGAAACCCGGGGCTTGCTGCGGAAATCGTTGATCGCATCCCGCATGGTGAGGTTGGCGCGGAATGCCCGCTGCCAATCCGGGAACTCGAGCTGAGCATCTTCGAGGAGCACGGGATCCCCCTCGGCAACGACGATCTCGACGCGGACGTGCCCCTGATCGGTCGGGACCACTCGACCGGCGGTCACCTCGGCGGCGTAGAAACCGCGGGCTCGGTAGTAGCGCCGAACGCGCTCCAGATCCCGCTGCAGCACATAGCGATCGAAGGTGTGGTACTCGACGGTGAGCGCATCGAGAAAGGTGAGCAGAGGGATCCCTTCGAGCAGGCCACCCAAGACGCGCTCGGTCTTGCTGGTGGCGATGCTCTGCTTGACGCCTTTTTCTTCAACCAGCTCGGCGCCCACCACATCGACGCGGTCGATGACCTCAGCGCCCCGCGGCAACTCTTTGGTCGAACAACCTAGGAGCGCAGCCAGCAGCGCCAGGCCAAAGATCCAGCTACCGGCCCGGTGGAGCACCGCAGACCCGAGAGGGGATCGAACCGACCGAGAGGTCCGCCGCGCCCTACTTCGGGTTCTCCGTTTCCTTGACCTTCATGCCCGGTAGCACAGCGCGGAGCGGCGGAACCTCCAACCACTCGAACTTCTCGCCGGTCATGATGCCGGTGCGCGGATTCGAGGCCGCGCCGCCAGTGCTCTTGGTGTAGGTGAAGCCGTAGCTCCCGGTGATCTTCACCTTGCCACCCACGTTGGGCAGCGGCACCGGCAAGTCCATGCCGAAGAACTCGTCCATCAGCTTGGCGTCTTCGTCCTTGTCCAACCCCTCGATGAGCGTGAACATCTGGGCGAAGTTGGACGCCCAGCCCTTGACGGGAATGGCGTTCTTCTTGAAATCTTTCTCGTCCTTGCTGTCGGCGATCCAGAACGTGGGCACCGGCGCCTTACAATCCGGCGGCGTAGCTTTGCCCGTCTTGTGTACCGCGCAGGTCGGAATGCAGTCCTCGCCCGAGGCCGGCTTGAACTCGTCCTGGCAGGGCTTGCTGTAGTTGGTCTTGATGACCCAACCCACCAGCGTGGTCGGCTTGCCCTCGAAGTCCCGCTCGTGAACCACGCTACGAAGATCGTGGGTGGCGCCCCAGACGGTGTAGGCATCCCCGTCCTTCTTCTTCTTGTTGGGCAGCGTGGGGACACTGGGCAACGATGGCTTCTTCCCGCTGTAGGCAGGCTTCGGCTGGTAGGGCTTCTCTTTCTGAGTACAGCCCAGACACGTGAACGAGGCGGCGAGTCCGATAGCAACCAGTGTTCGAAGGTACATTCGCTCTCCCTAGGTGACTGCCCGATATGGCTAACATCGTTCGGACTTCTGCGTAAAGTGCCGGGACCAAGACCGGAGCGCATCAAATTCCAGTACCACTGTACCGCGCTGTTGACTCCGCTCACTGGGACGCGCCGCAAGGCGGCTGAACAGCCCTATTTGTGGTGTCGCGGCCGGTCGTGCTAGGTCCCAATAGGGTGAGGTGAAACGGAATGAGGTGGCAGCTGCAACTGGTGCTGACGGCCTCGGCGGTGGCGCTGCTCGGCACGCTGTGGGGCTCCCGACCGGTGGTCCGACCGGCTATCGCCGCCTCCGCCGCACCGACGAGCTCGACCACAGCGCCACCACCGAAACACCGCTACGTGGTCGCCGCGATGGGCGATTCGCTCACCGATCCCCGGTCTCACGGCGGTAAATACCTCGACGTTCTGCGCAAGCGCTGCCCGCTGAGCCGCTTCGATAGCTACGGCAAGGGGGGGAACATGGTCAACCAGATGCGCAAGCGCTTCGCTCGGGACATCCTCGGATCCCCCCCCGATCCCGACAAACCCAAACCCGCCTACACCCACGTCATCGTGCTAGGCGGCATCAACGACATCTGCAGCGATCGGACCGCCGCCCGCAGCAACGAGAAGATCACCGCGGACTTGCAGGCCATGTACGACATGGCCCACCGCCGCGGCATGGCCGTGGTGGCCATCACCTTGCCCCCCTGGGGCGGCTTCAAGCGGTACTACAACAAGCGCCGCGGCGCCTCGACGCTCACGATCAACCGTTGGCTCAAACAGCAGCGTGGACATGGGGGCAAAGTCGACGCCCTGGTCGACGTCTACCCGTTGCTGTCATGCGGTGACCCAGAGCTGCTCTGCGATCGTTACGGGTGGCCTGACAAGGTCCATTGGAGCAAGGCAGGTCACCAGCTGGTGGGCAAAGCACTCCACCGACAGGTCTTCGCCGACTGCCGCTGAACGCCCCCAGCAGCGCCGCGGCGGGACGGGTACTGGCGAGAGCGTCGCGTCCAGTTTGTCGACAAGCTGGAATAGCCTGGCGCCCCAGTTGTTGAACCCACAGACGCGACGACAGGTCGCATCCTCCCCAAAAAAGCAACATCCACGATCCTCAAGCGCAAGCACCACCCCAGCACAAGGAGGTCGCTCAAACAAATCCCTCGAATCCAGCAACGAAGGCCCCCGGCTCGCACCCGCAGAGTACGAGTACGGGGGCCGGTTCTTTTTGTGGAACGAGTTCCTAGTTCTTAGTTCCATTGCTACCGTCGGACCGATGGGGGAGCACTTCTTCAGCGCACCAGCCGACTCAGGCGAGATCCTGGTGATGGTGCTCGCTGGAGGGGAGGGTCGCCGAATGGGCCCGCTGACCATGGAACGGGCCAAGCCGGCGGTACCCTTCGGGGGCCGTTACCGCATCGTGGACGTGGTGCTCAGCAACTTCGTGAACTCGGGCTTGCGACGCATCAAGATCCTCACCCAATACAAGAGCGCTTCGCTCGAAGAGCACGTGGCCCGGGCCTGGCGTCTGACGCCCATGCTCGACGGCTTCATCGAGACCATCCCAGCCCAGCAACGAACCGGCAAGAGCTGGTTCAAGGGCTCGGCAGACGCTGTCTTTCAGTGCCTCCACGTGATTACCGATGACGAGCCTCGGGTCGTTTTCATCTTCGGTGGTGACCACGTCTACAAGATGGATATGCGGCAAATGCTGGCATTCCACATGGCACGGAAGGCTGACGTCTCGGTCGCAGCGGTTCCCGTACCGCGGCTGGATGCTCGGGCCTTCGGCGCCCTCGAGGTCGACCCAACCGGTCGAATCCTGGCGTTTCACGAGAAGGTGGCAGAGCCGCCCCCGATGCCTGGCCGGCCTGACATGGCCCTCGCCTCGATGGGCAATTACATCTTTGCTACCCCGATGCTGGCTGACCGGCTGACCGAGGACGCGGCGCGGGACGACAGCCTTCACGACTTCGGCCGTGACATTCTGCCCATGATGGTGGCCCGCGGAGACCGGGTCTACGCCTACGACTTCGAGACCAATCAGATCCCCGGCGAGGCCTCGCGCAGCCACTACTGGCGCGACATCGGCACCATCGACGCCTATTTCGCCGCCCAGTTGGACATGGTGAGCGTCGAGCCGCCGTTCAATCTCTATAATCGGCGCTGGCCCATCCGCACCGGGGTCACCCACGACCCACCGGCCAAGTTCGTGTTTCGCGACGAGGACGGCGCGCGCACCGGTGTCGCCACCGACAGCATCGTATCGGCGGGCTGCATCATCTCCGGTGGAAGCATCCACCGGAGCGTGCTCGGCAACCGTTGCCGGGTGAACTCGTTCAGCGAAATCGAAGAGTGTGTGCTGCTCGAAAACGTGACCATCGGCCGTCACGCCAGGATCCGCCGCGCCATCATCGACAAGGACATCGAGATCCCGCCAGGAACGGAGATCGGCTACGACCTCGAGCAAGATCGACAGCGCTTCTTCGTGAGCGAGGGTGGCGTGGTCGTCATTCCGAAGCGCACCAAGCTCGAGACCTGAGCGAGGCCCGCCCTAGGACACCATGCGGACCATCATCATCGGTGACGCCCACGGTTGCGGCTGGGAGCTTGCGACCCTGCTCGACCGCCTCGGGCCAACGGCGGATGATCAGGTGATCATGGTGGGCGACCTGGTCGTCAGGGGGCCCGAGCCGCTCCAGGTGCTGCGCTTGGTGCGGGCCATTGGCGCACGGGCAGTGCGAGGGAACCACGAGGACCGATTACTGCGCTGGCGAGCGGCCCGCCACGCTCGGACCCAAGGCACGGACCAAGGGCTGGCCGCCTCGGAGACACGACTGTTGAAGGCCAAGTGGTTGACCCGGACGGCCGAGCAGATCGACGAGGACGGCTGGGCCCTGATCGAGGGCCTGCCGCTGTCGCTCGACCTGCCCACCCACGACCTGCAGGTGGTTCATGCAGGCGTAGAGCCCGGCGTGCCGCTAGCCAACCAGGCGAAGCGCACCTTGCTCACCATCCGTACGATCGACGACGAGGGACAACCAAGCGAGCTGCGCGACGCAGGACCGCTCTGGGGCGCCTGCTACCAGGGGCCACCCCACATCGTCTTCGGCCACAACGCGAATTTCAAACCCCAGCTGCACCCCTGGGCCACTGGCATCGACACCGGCTGCGTTTATGGGGGGGCGCTCACCGCGGTCGTGCTCCAAGCGGGCGAAGCGATCCCGGAGATCCCACGACGACCTGAGGCGATGGTGAGTGTCCAGGCTCGCAAGGCATACTATCCGGTCGCCTGAGCGGGGGAAGATGCGAATGAACCAGACGAGGCTGACGGCGCAGTGGGGTCTGAAGCTGGCAGCAGCCCTGAGTGGAGCCATCTTGGCGGCCTGCGGTGGTGTCGCAAAAAGGCCGGCTCAACCGGCCCCGGTCATCTCGGCATGGTCCGTTTTTGCCGAAGGGCCTTGCCCCAAGCTTTCGATCCACCGAAGCGGCGAGCGCCGGTTCATCGTCTACGGCGACACGGGCTATGACCTGCACGCCTGGCTTCCGGGAGAGCCCCTCGCAGCCGCCCAGGCGATCGCCGAAGTGAAGGGAGATCGAGTCTATCGCAGTCCGGCTCTGCTCGCCGGGTTGCCGCGCAATGCCCGGGGCTACGTTCGCGGCGAGCTCGAGCTCGGTGGGGCGCCGCCAGCCGCGACCTGGCTGCACCTCATCACCGCTCGATACAGCTCGGGCGGACAGGGCGCCCTCTTCGAGCGGCGAGTCCACGGCTACAGCTTCGTCCCAGGGAAGGGCTGGGCGAGCGCTGGGGAGGACAGCCCGGCTGCCCTGCCCTTCCAAGCCAGAAAGCTGCCCACTTTGCCTAGTGCCACCATGTGCCCGAAGGCCGGTCTGACCTTGGTCCCCCTGGCATCGACGACGACCGCAGCTGGCGGCGTCTTCGTCGCTGGCCGGTGCGACGACGAGCAGGCGCCCAACTACGTCGACACCACCATCCTCGTCGCCCACGGCAGGCCCGACGCAGACCGCTGGGAGGTGGCGCAGATCCCCGACGCCGATGCCCTCGATGGCATCGTCAACCTAGCGCTTGCCGCCCCTTCGGATGACCGAGCCTACCTGGTGGCCTACGAGCCCTTCACCCCCCGAGAGGAGCGGCAGAGCTTCTTCGCCCATTACGACGGCTCCCGATGGCGCGAGCTACCGCTACCGATCGACGACGGCTTGATGAGCGTGGCGGCCGCCGACGATGGGACGCTGTGGTTTGCTGCTGGCCGTGCCCTCTACCAACGGCAGGAGAGCGGCGAGGTCACCACCGTCCCTCTCCCCCCACCTCGTTTCGCCCGCGGCGCCAGCGACGCCTTGCACCTGCACAGGGTACGAGCTTTCGGTCAGAACGAGCTGTGGGTGGAAGCGAGCTACCGGCTCGACTTGCCCGCCGGACGGGGAGCAAAACGCGGCTGGGCGAGCGCCCTCTTCACCACCCGACCGCCACGCTATCCACTGTATTGCGATGCAAACCAGCCGGCGGAGACGGCGCTCTATGAAGTCGAGTGACGGCCCGCCCAACAGAACGAGACGACCGGAGCGTGGGATGGCTGTCGCCATCGGGGTCGCCATCCTGGCCACGCTGGGCGGTCTCACCACCCCAGCCCTCGGTTTCTTCCCTCAACGCTACGTCGCCTGCCACGACGAAGACCGCGCCGCAGTGACCACGACCGCCGCACCGCCGCCTCCGGTCCAGCCTCGTCGTGAAGCGAGCCTGCTTCCCCTAGCCCGCAAGCGGGCACCCAAGCGGCTCACCATCGCTCCCTTGGTGCTCATCGATGTGGCTCGGGCCGAGCCGCTGCCCGCTCAGGAGCCTCACCCCGCTGCGCCTCCCGCCCCAGGCCCAGTCGCGCCGACGACGCAACGGATGGTGATGACCGAAGGGCGCAACACCTACCGATGTGTCGGCATTCCCCGCGGCACAGCGGGGATCGGCCGCGTCCTTTCGGCGCCTCCAGGCACCCGCTTCTATGGGCGGAGCTGGGCCACCCCGTGGCGTCGAACGAACATGCGCGCCGCCGGCGCCTTCGCACTGGGCACCGCTGCCACAGCGCTGCGGCGGGAGCTCGAACGGCCCATCCTCCCGGGCATCGATGGCTATCGGCTCACCGAGCAGCTGCAGCTGAAGCTGGCCGCTGGCCTGGCCCTGGCCGACCTCGGCGACCTGGCCGCAGGGCCCGCGCTGCTCGAGTTCGTCCGGTCCCGAGAGCTCCAGCCCTATCCATTGATATGGGAAGACGCCCTCGACCCGCTGGCACGACTCGATCCGGTGCGGGCGCAGCGCTACGCCATCGGGGCGCTCACCCGCATCGCCAATCAGCCGGCAGAGCAGCCGGCAGAGATGCGCAAGCTCCGCGGGATGGTGCGCAAGCTGCTGCCGTTGCTGACCGAGCCTTCGCCCCGAGCGCTGACCGTGCTGCGCCGCCTATCGGCGCTGCTCGTCGAGCCAGACGGCGACCCGGATGGTCACGAGGCCTGCCTGGTGCTCGGCGCGCGAGCTCGCCTCGGTGACCGCCCGCTGCTGGCTGAGCTACGTCCCGAGCTGGCAGTCGAGCTACGAACCCAGCGCGGCGTGGCATGCTACTCCGAGCTGATCGGACAGGTGTTTCCAGGTCGAGATCCCGACGAGCTGCCCGCCCTCACCCATCGGCACCGTTACCGAGAGATCCTCACCCTGCTGCGGACCATGCGGGATGCCGAGCGCTCAGGACAACATGACCCTCGCTACGCCGCCGCACGGAAGACGCTTCGCCCGTGGCTCGTCAAACGGTCTGGGGAGGCGGACGTCCGCGGCGAGGTCAGTCACCGGGACAACAACCCCGAGCGGCGGGCGCTGCATCTGAGTGCCCTGGCCTTCCTGGGCGACACCCAGGCCAAGGCAAAGCTCGACGCACTCATCCGCGATCCGGCCGACCAGGGCACCGCACCTTGGCTGGCGGCCCACCAAGCGCTCGTCTTGGAGCTGCCCGGGGCGGCGGATCTGGCCGCCGCCCGTCTGCGCATTGCGATGAGCTCGATCACCCGCCGCTTCACCCAGCGCAGCTGGGGCAGCCGTGGTCTGGTCAAGGTGACCGAGCACGTCGAAGTCATCGACGAGCTCGCTCGGCGCGGTGATCCGCGCTTCGCTCTCGGTTTGCTGGATCGCAATGTCTTCGCCCGGGAGGCCACGGTCCTGCACCTGGCCCGGCTCCGCCCACCGCAAGCTTGCGCCGTCGTGGGGCAGGCCGCTGGTGACGCCGAGGAGCGGAGCGTCCAGGACGCCTTCTGGGCACTGTCGGTGCTGGGCGATGAGTGTCGTGACACCATGGGGCGACTGGCCCAAGACCAGGGGCAACCGACCGCGGTGCGGGGCATGGCGCTCGAGGCGCTCGCCATGATGCGGGACTCACAGGTGCCGGCACTGCTGGTGCGCAGCTCCACCGAACGTCGGCTGAAGCCGGCCCGAGCGCGGGCGCAGGTCATCTACTCGGCACGGGAGTGACCAGTACCGAAGCGCTCAGACCAGCTGGACGATGACGTCAGCGGTGACGGCGACTAGGGTCGGACGATGCAGTATCACAGCAGTCTGGGGTTGGTGGCAGCGAGCCTCTTGGCGGCCAGCTGCGCGATGCCGAAAACACCGGTGTACAAACCGGACAAAGGGATCGGCACAGAATTCTGCACCAAGCTGGCCGATCACGCCCAGCTCATCTCCACCCAGGAGATGGGCATCGGGGTGTTCCTGCTCACCGTCGGTGGCGCTTCGATCACCGCCAGCGGGGTCCTGGCCACCATCAGCGCCAATGCGGACAACCATCGTGAGCTGCTCGGTTATGTCGGTGCCGGCCTGGCGGTGGCGCCACTCATCGGCGTGCCCTTCGGCATGGTGCTCCTATCGCGCTCCGACGAAGCCTCTGCCCTCTCGGCGGCCTCCAATACGGCGGTGGCTCTCGCCGTAACGGACAAAGACGCTTATCGCGACTGTGTGCTCGCCAAAGCCGCCTGGGTAGGGTCGCGCTCCGACGCGACCGCCTTGGCGCGCCAGGCGCTCGAGGAGGAAAAGAAAAAGGAAGCGAAACGGAAGGAAGAGCTCGAGGAGTCGGAAGAGAAAGACGACGACGGGGGTGAGCCGAGCGTTACCCCTACGACCGATGAAGACGAGCCTGCTGAGGACGAGGGCACAGAGTAGTGGCTACGACGTAATCTGACCGAGCCCCTTCGAGGATGCGCGGCGCCGTCGCTGCCGTGCCAGACCCAGCGCCGCAGCCAACCACAAGAGCCCCGCCACAGGCGGGTCGGCCCGCCGCCGGCCAGCCCAGCCACACTCGCATCCTTCTGCGCCATCGCCGGTCAGCCCCGCCCCACCATCAGTGGGCTCGGTCCCCCCGTCGGTGGGCTCGGTCCCCCCATCGGGCGGATCCACCGGCGGCTCCACCAGCTCGCCATCGAAGTCGGCAGTCAACAGATAGGCCCCGGTGTACTCGGTCCCAGAGCCGCCCACATAGGTATCTGCGACGAGGTAATAGGCCCCCGGTTCGGTGATCTCGACGGCGATCTCAAGGTCGTCGCGGGCCAGGCAATCGTCCGCATCGAGGGAGGCCAACAAGTGAATATCGATGTCGACACCGACCGCATCGAGCACCGAGGCGGTCAATAGGCCACCGGACGCGACGTGAAAGACGTAAATGAGCTCGGACCCCGACTCGTCGGTGGTCGGCGCCGCAGAGTAGAAGTCGAACTGGTCGCTCGCGGCACCTTCGGTGTTGCGGGTATCCCGATAGGGGAACGCCTCGATCAGAATCGGATCCTCCGCCGTCCCGGCTTCGGTGGACGTCTCGACGTCCGCATAGAAATAGGCCCGCGGGACATAGCCGGACAGCACGCTCCACGGCAGGGGGCGCCGACAAACGCCCATACACGCCGACGAGGTCGTCGACTCGGTCACCAGGGCGTCACCATTGCTGTCCTCGCCTAAGAACATGATCACGTGAGTGCCGGCGTTGTTGAACACGTCGCCTGGCAACATCTCGGTGGTGTCGACCTCGAAGGACACCTCCGGGAGGGTGGCGGTCCCTAGCTTGTGCGGATGCTGCCACAACTGGCTGACGTATCCGGAGCAGTCCACTCCGGTCGTGCAACCGAGAAACAGCCCATAGGGCATCGAGCCGGCCCCATAGCCCTGCCCGATTTGCTGATCGAACTCATCGAGGGTCACCCACCCGCCCCAGCAATAAGGCAATCCGACCTGCGGTCCCGCCGCCGTAACTGCCGGCTGCCAGCTACTGTCGGCGCAATCGGCCACGAGATTTTGGGCGCCACAGTCCCAGGGGTGCTCCTCGAAGCCAGGTGCGGCCTCGACGATCTCTGAACGAGGGATGGCATGGACCACCCCGGCGGTCAGCCAGGCCGAGGCGACAGCACCCAATACCGGCAATGCAAGATCGCGTCTCACGGGCGCACCTCCCATCGCAGGAAGGCCACCCCCTGGGTGCCAGGCACCATCCGGTGAAGCGCTCCGCGCGGGCCGAGCACGAACTCTCGCACCGGATGGATCGCCGGCGCGCCGATCACCTGCAGCTGCGCCTTCAAGGCTCCGGTCGCAGCAATCACCAGGACGTGCCGATTCACCGCGAGGCGCCCTCGCTGAACAAATCGCTCGACGATGACGAAGATGTCACCGGCCCCGTTGACGCCGATCAGGCGGATGGACGCTAGCGGCCCCCCGAGCTCGACCTGAATCTGCTTGCCTCCCGGTGCCATGGTGATCAAGCCCGCCTCGGCATTGCACTTCTCGACACTGATGGTGCTCGCCAGTTGGGTCAGAGCTCCACGCCGCAAGAGGCGAGACGAGGCCCCGGCGCTCAACACCACATCGTCACCCTGGCGCAGGAAGCGCGTGCTCAGACCCTTGCCAGGCAGGGGCGCGCGGCTCGTGGTCGACGGCGCGACGGTCGTCAGTGTGCGGCTCCGCAAATCGGTCAGGTAGATCCAGCCATCTCGATCGACCGCCAGGTCGGAAAACGGAAGGGGAAGGGCGCCCAACGGAGTGGCGACCAGAACGCCGGATCGTTGCTGGAGGCGCACCAGCCGATGACGAACCGGATCGGCGACCACGTAATGGCCCTGCCCATCAACGTCGAAGGCGCTGGGACCGACCGCCTGGCGATCCCGCCCAGCTGGCTCGAATCCGAAGGTACCGACCGTGTCGCCATAGGCAAGCTCGACCTGGGTGGTCTTGACCAGCCGGTGGGTCGGTTGGACCGCCGTGACGTGAACGATGACGTCAGCGCTCACGGCATCCGCTGCGCTGGTGCACTGGGTTCCCAGGCCGATGATGAGTGCCGCCACGTAGCCTGGAATCTTGAACCTCATGGGATCGTCCATTTCCTGTTCAGGAGCCTGTCCGACAATCGCGCCGCGACGGTGCGCCCGTCCTCGCTGAGCAAGCGGAAGAGCCTAACACGAACCGGCCGCATCGAACGGGCGACCGAGGGGTAGAGCGGCTCCCCCCGACCAGCCTCCTCAGCTCACTGGACAGCGAGCACGTCCGTGCAGCTGGCCGCTTCGCCGGCGTCTAGCGGCGAGAGCACGAAGCTATGCTCTTCGCTCACCACCATCGTGTTGCTGGCGGCTTCCTCTGCCAAACCCTTAGCATCGACGAGCCAGTTCGAATCGCCGTAGATGACGTGTTCGACTTCGAGATCGACGGAGCCGGCGAATTGTCCGTTGCCCATCGGTTGGCCTGAGAGCGACTGGAATGCGCGCAACCCGCTGTACACCCGCATGATGGAAAAATGGACGCTGAAACCAGGGGCATCGTCATCGTCGATGTCGATGACCCGCTCGTCATCGCCCTCGGTCGGCAGCGGCTCATCAGGCGCCACGTTCTCGACCCCCAGCAACACCTGGAAGGCGTCGCTATGCAGCTGGTAGCCAGCCTCGGCGTTCACCAACCAAGCGCTCGCGCTGGACGGTTTCGCGAGCTGCATCGTGCTGTCATCCACCGTGCCTTGATGGCCCCCAGCCGGCGGTAGCAGCACCCGACAGGGCTGGAGTGTCAGCGCCACCTCCGCACCTATCTGCGTCGCCTGCACGAGTGAGAACAGGTGGGTTTCCAAGGTCGCTTGAGTGCCCTCTTCCTCGTTGTGAGTCACCACGGTCGAGTGGATGCTGAGCCCGTAGCTCGCGGCCATCGTCGGCAGCTCGGTGTGGTCCGAAGCCTGCGCGTCAACCTCCGCCTCCAACGGCGCGGTACAACCGGAAGCGCCCATCATCGCCAGCGCAGCAGTTGCGACACAGACAGCCTCGGACCAAGCACGCTTCATCACACGACCAGGACTAGCAACAGGTGTGCCAAGGTAGTCACATGTGGTCAAACAAGCTAAGGGCTCGTTAAGACAAAGACTTGCGAGCGGCTGCTACCAGGCTGGTGGCTGAGGCTTCACCCAGGAGCATGGGTCATCGGCTGTCCATCCCAGGTGGCGACTTCGCATCGGTGGGCACGAGAACATGGAAATCTCGCGCGGAAGCTAGCGCAGCTAGCCGAGCCAAAGGCGCCAACTGAGCTAGGGAATCAGCGGATGGTCGCAAAGGGCGGCCCTTTGACTCTCCGCTGCAGCAGCCGCACAATCTACCTGTTGGTCGACTCGCTACAGGGCAAAGGCGCCAGCGCCGTGCTGCTGAGCACCGCCTTGGCGCTGGCGCTACTCCCCCTAGGCTGTGAAGCCAGCCCGGTTGAGCACGGGTGCGCCAGCGATCAGGATTGCCCACCGGACCAACAATGCAACACCGGCACCGGTCGCTGCGAATATGAGTGTGAGGCTGCCGAAGACTGCGGCATTGGCTTCGCCTGCAAAGAGCACCGCTGCGTCTTCGAGTGTCTGGGTGGGGATCTGCAGTGCCCGGATCCAGACGGTATGGTCGCCATCTGCGGAACGTTCTGCGTCGACATCTATGAAGCCTCGAGACCCGATGCGACGGGCGAGAACGGTGGCACGGACGAGACGATGGCCACCAGTCGAGCGGGCGTAATCCCCTGGTTCACAGGCAACCCCACCTTGATGAACCAAACGGCGGCGGAAGCCGCCTGTCAGGGGGCTGGCAAGCGGCTCTGCACGGTTCTGGAATGGCGGGCCGTATGCCGGGGGCCCGACGACCAGACTTACAGCTATGGCGATCAATACGATCCCACCATCTGCAACAGCATTGACACCTATTGCCACTGCAGCCCTTACCCGGGCTGTTATGAGAGCTGTTCCGCCGATTTCCACGACATGCCGACCGGTTCCTTTCCCGACTGCACGAATGGATTCGGTGTATTTGACTTCAATGGGAACGTCTGGGAGCTGGTCGCCACAGCCGACGGCGTGAGCCACTATCGGGGGGGAGCATATAATTGCAACAACCCAGCCAAGCTGCACTGTTGTGACTACGACGCCACCTGGAACCCGCTGGCCAAGGGCTTCCGCTGCTGCGCCGACGGGCGTTGAGCGCCGAGGACGCGCCCGACCGGTCGAGCGGCAATGGGCAGCCAGTCCGAGGGACGTGGTGTTCCGTGCGGTAGTTCGGTAGAACAGAAGGTGATGGAGCGTCTCACACCGCCCTCGATTACGGCCATCGTGGTCGGCCTGTGCCTGGGCGGATGTCCGTCCGATCAAACCGATCCGTCCTCGACCCACGGCACCGGCGGGGCTGCCGGGACGACCAACACCAGTGGCGGCGGGGCTGGCGCAGACGGCGGAGCAGGCGGCGGCGGGAACGGGGGATACGCCGGCGGCGGAAACGGAGGCTACGCCGGCCACGGAAACGGGGGCTACGCCGGCGAAAACGGGGGAAGCGGCGGGAACGGGGGAAGCGGTGGTGGTGGTCTGTGTGTGGGCGCCTTCGGAGCCGGCGGAGCCGCCGGCGGAAGCGGCGGCGGCACCAGCACCGGCGGCTACGGCGGCACCAGCACAGGCGGAAGCGGCGGCAGCACCAGCACCGGCGGCAGCGGCGGCAGCACCGGCGGCAGCGGCGGCAGCGGTGGCAGCGGTGGCAGCGGTGGCAATGGTGGCAGCGGCGGAATGGGTGGCGCCAGCGGTGGCAACGGTGGCAACGGTGCCCCTGTATTTCCGCTACAATAGCCTCTGTAATAACCCCTTAATAATGGATAACCCACTAATACAAGAGCGGCTGAATAAGCTGGAAAAAATTCGAGAACTTGGCATAAACGCTTACCCGGATCGATTTGAACGCACGCATTTTTCGGACGAGGCGCTCAAAGCTGGTGAGGGGGAACTGCGAGAGGTAGAAGCGATCACGGAAGGAAGTAAAAACGATGTAACATTGGCTGGACGACTGATGAGTTTTAGGAGCTTTGGAAAGCTCAACTTTGGGC
>JAUVCD010000027.1 GCA_030590865.1 Myxococcales bacterium
GGTGGTGCAGGGCCGCAGGTTGTCTTGAAGCCATGTCGCGGAGTGGGGTCGCAGGTCCCGATCTCGCCAGGCGGATAGGCCGCGCAGATCCCCGCCGTGTCGTCAGGAGCCAGGCTACGCAAGTCAGTGGAACCGAGCTGGTACTCGACCTCCATGGTGGCGCCCTGGACATCCGTGTGGGCCAAACCGAGCATGTGACCGGTCTCGTGGGTCAAGATAGACAGCAGGTCGTAACTCACCCCGATGTCTCCGGTCGTCAACGCAACGTCAGGACCGCCATTGACCTCGAGATCCGTGTCGTAGATCTCGCCGTCGTCGATCGAGTAGGTCACGATGGTGAGCGCCAGGGTCTTGCCCTGACCGGCGTAGGGCCACTCACCATCACGAACGATCACGAGATTGGTGTTGCCGCCCGATTGATTGTACTCCGCCTGGTCACAGAGAACGCGACCGAGGTTGTGGACGACCATGCGCGGGGTTGTTTCGCCACCGCAGTCAGCCTGCTCCCAGGCGGCAAAGGCCTCGGTCACCAGCGTCTCCAAGGTATCAACGTCGACCCGGGCAGAGCTGCCAGTAAAGACCGAGAAGCCCATACATGGTTTGCCCCAGAACAGAGGGATGCCGCAGTCTGCAGGCGACGGCGGCGTGCATAGCTGCCCGGCGAGCTCGCCGCTACACGACGAGGTACGACAATAGGCGGCCGCCTCCGTCCCAGCGAGCGTCCCAGCCAAAGCGAGCACGCCCCCGAAGGCCCAAGCCTTCCAGGTCGGTCGCCCAACCCAAGATAGCGGGCTAGCGCTTGTTCCGCAGGGCATCACGCTCGCGCTTGGTCTTGGCGATCTTGGCGATCGCCTGATCCAGCGTCTGGCCCAGGAGCAGAGCCTGCGCCGAGATGCTGGGACCGCGACGCGGCAAGACAGCACCCAGCATAGGACTGAGCCCTAACCTGAGCGACTCGCCCTTCTTCTTCGGCTTCACCGTAGGAAAGTGCCCCTGGGCCGAGCCTGACACCACCAAGGTGCCATCCTGGGTGTGCGTTAGGAACACCAAGGACTGCCGGCCAATGTGAAACTGTGCTTCCCCCCCCACCTGTTGACCAATCCGCCCGACCGCTCCGCCGAGGGTACGAACCCAGATCGTCTTCGCCGTCTTGCCATAAACTCGCTGGATCACCTGGCATTTGGTGTAGGTGACGATGCGGCGACTGTCTGCGACGATCTCCCAAAGGCTGCGACGCTCGAGCGCCTTGACCATCACCACCTGGGGAGAGGCGTCGACGAGCTCTTCGAGACTGTAGGCAATGGCAACGGAAGCCTGCGCCTCGGCCGGGCCGCTCAGCGGCGTCCGCGGGTCGAGGGTCACCACAGCAGCGACGACCAAACAAGCGGTCAACAGGGGACGAATCTGCATGCCAGAAGCATAGCATGCGTTCAATGAGAGCCGCTGGCGCTACCGTGCTGGGCCACCAACGGGCAAGCGCTACTCGAACGGACCCGCAGGCGCCTCCCGGGCGCCGCGAGCCCAACGCGCCTCCAATCCAGACGATCGCTACCTGAACACTCGTCGCCAGGGATGTCCGGACGATGGCTTGCCCTCGTGCCCAGCCCGCGCTAAGCCCTGGCGTCGCTCAGCCCGCAGCGGGGCTAGAGCTACGGCGGGACTAGCTCAGTTGGTAGAGCATCAGCTTCCCAAGCTGGAGGTCGCGAGTTCAAGCCTCGTGTCCCGCTCCGAGAAAGGCGTTGGTCTCAGGGAGACCCCGGTCCGGGGGAGCTGGCGACCACGCTAATCAGGCCAGCCCGGTCTGCCCGACGTTCACCCCGGCGGCGTGCAGCGCCTCCACGGTCTGAAGCTCCCGAGAGCAATCAAACCACACCGACCTGGCCGTGCTGTCCACAATGGCCACCGTCAATAGGTGCCCCTCTTCGGTCAGCCCATCAGTTTGTTGCCCTTCGGTTACCGTCTCGAACAGCTCGCTCGCCTGTAGCCTGTCGACGACCAATCCAAGCGGCACTTGTGATGGATCGGGAGCGCCAAGGTCAGTCACCAGGGCGTGTACATCCACCCCTTGCCCATCCCAGACAATCGCCGCCAAATCCTCGAAACAGGCCCCGCCCAGCAGCTTCTCCCTGAGCCGGTGCCGGATCACGTTTCGGAGCGCGTAGGCCAGCTTCTGATGGGGCTCGGTTCGGCCTCGATGCATGGGGCGCTCAATACCCCGTCAGGGCGCACAGATCCAGCCGCCTCGCCTAACGAGTTGACGAGTCGCGAGGTCCAGGTTATATGAAGATTAGCTCAGGCATTCATATAACCTGGAGACATCATGGTCACCCGGAGAGCCCAAGTCGAGGACAGCAACGACGATCACTGCCCCGTCCGCATCGTTCACCTCGACCGGGTGGACCGGGCGCGCAAGCGGGCCATTGCCGACGAGGAGGTCGAGCAGGTCAGCTCGAGCCTCAAGACCCTTGGCGATCCAACCCGGCTGCGCATCGTGATGGCTTTGCAGCACGGCGAAATGTGTGTCTGCGATCTGGCCGCCGCACTCAACCTCAGTGAGTCGGCCACCTCGCATCAGCTGAGACGGCTGCGCGAACGGGCCCTCGTCAAGCCACGCCGCGATGGCCAGGTCATCTACTACTCCCTAGACGATGAGCACGTGGCCCAACTGCTCGATCTGGCACTCACCCATGCGCGCGAATAGTCGGCACCGGCAGACACCATCATGAGTTTCCTGTCTGACTGGATCACGGCCACTTGGCAGCTGCTGGCCGAGTCAGCAATCTACGTGCTGTTCGGTCTGCTGGTGGCTGGCTTGCTCAAAGCGTTCTTGTCTCCTGGGATGGTGGCCCGCCATCTGGGGCACGGACGGTTCAGCTCGGTGCTCAAGGCTGCTTTGCTTGGCATCCCGATGCCGCTTTGCTCCTGTGGCGTCTTGCCGGCCGGCGCGTCCCTGAAACGACAAGGGGCGAACAACGGCGCCACGACCGCCTTTCTGATCTCCACTCCCGAGAGCGGTGTCGACTCGATTGCCATCACCTATGCTCTGCTTGGTCCCATCATGGCGGTGGCCCGCCCGGTGGCAGCGTTCTTGACGGCGGTGGTTGCCGGCTTCTCGGAGAACCTGCTAGCCCGGCGCATCGAGACTCAGGGAACGCCCGATCTGAGCTGCCCGGTGGACGGCTGTTGCGAAGGAACGGACTGCCCCGAGTCCGTGCACAGCCGTCATCACACCCTCGGTGAGAAGCTGACTGCCGGGATGCGCATGGCTCTGAAAGAGCTGTGGCCCGAGCTGGCCGGCTGGTTCATGTTCGGAATGGTCCTGGCCGGTTTGATCTCGGTGCTAGTGCCGGACGACATCATGGAACGCTATCTGGGCGGTGGCTGGCAAAGCATGCTGATCATGCTGGCCGTCGGCATCCCGCTCTATATCTGCGCCACCGCCTCCACCCCCATAGCAGCCTCGCTCATTCTCAAGGGTGTCTCGCCAGGGGCGGCGCTCGTCTTTCTCTTGGCCGGCCCGGCCACCAACATCACCTCTCTGTCCGTGCTGCTCGGCGTCCTGGGCAAGCGCGGGGCCACCATTTATCTGGTCTCCATCGCGGTGATGAGCGTCATCTGTGGACTGGCCCTCGACGCGCTGTTTGACGCCCTCGGCATCTCGGCCCGTGCCACCCTCGGCGAGACAGCCGAGATGGTGCCCCAGTGGCTTCAGGCCGCCGGCGCTGTGGTGCTGCTGGCCATGTCCGTCAAGCCGATAGCGCTGTCGCTCAAAGCCCGTTTCACCGGCCAAGGGCACGCCCATGGCGACAGCGAAGACCACCATCACGAGGCCGAGCAAAGCACCACGAGCACCGATCCCGCAAAGAGTTGCTCCGGCTCCACTTGAAGCTGCGCCTAGAGCCCGGTCGGGCTCTCGCAGACTTCCCCTCCTGTCTCCCGTCGCCATCCCAGTGGGGCAAACCAGTGGGGCAAACCAGTCAACTGAAGCGGACTAGTCGTCCGACTTCTTCTTCTTTTTCTTCTTCTTCTTCTTCTTCTTGAACTTGACGACGACGACCTTCTTCTGGCCAGCCTTGACGGTGACGGTCCGCGACTTGGTGCCGTACTTCTTGTGCTTGAAGATCACCGTGTGGGAGCCAGGGGTCACGACCACTCCGGAGACCGGCGTGCTTCCACGGGGACGGCCGTCGATGATGACCTTAGAGGGCGGCAACGAGTTGGCGCTGAGCGTCGCTGGGCCCGTGGCGGGTGGCGCAGTGGTCGTGGGGCCAGGACCAGGCCCGGTCGGATCGGGGCCAGGCCCGGTAGCAACCGGCTGTTCCTTCTCCTTCTCGAGCGCGATGTCGAAGGTCTGCTCTTTGTCCTGGTTCTCGAAGGTGAGGGCCTTGTCGAACTTGTCGTAGCCCTTGAGCTCGGCGAGGACTGTCCACTTCTGGGACGTGTTGATGTCCTTGATGGCCTTGTTACCGCGGAAGGCGAGGACCGACTCGGTCTTCTTGCCGCCGTCTTCCTCCTTGACGAGCTTCACCTTTGCACCACGGGTCTTGAGCACGAAGGTGACCTTGACCTCCAGGAGCGGCAAAGTGACGTCGCTCAGCTCGAGCGTCTCCCCTGGCTTGAGCTCGACGGTCTTCTCGAACTTGCCGAACTTCTCCCCACCTTCGAAGCGCAGCGTGACCTTGCCCGGCTCGAGATCTTTCAGCTCCAGAGGCAGCTTGCCCTTGGCCTTGCCGTTGACGAAGACCTTGACGTCCACGTCCTTCATCTTGCTGGCGAGCTTGATCGTCGCGGGACCAGTCGACGCGACCAATGCGCTGTCCGGCGGAGCGACATCACTGCTGACCCCAAGGGTGATCTCGAACGTGTTGTCCTTGCCCCCCTCGACAGTGACGGTCTGGTTGCCCGCCAAGCTGCTGGCCCGCACGTCAATCCGGCGCTCGCCAGGCTTCAGCTCAACCGAGCACGGAGACAGGTCACACTTCTTCTGTCCGTCGACGAAAATCTCCGCCTTGTCGACCGGTTTGCCCTGATGAGTGACCAAGATCTCGACCCGGACCTCAGCCGCGCTGCGCAGGTAGAGGAAAGCGGCTGCCGCCAGGACCAGTGCGGCCACGGCCGTCAAGATGAGCGTCGACTTGCCGATGCCCTTCTGAGGCGGCGGCGCCATCGATGGCGCCCAGCTCGGATGAGGCGCCCGTGCCGCAGCATCGACAGCCGGCATCGCAGCCTCGGCAGCCGCGCCGGAGATATCCCTCGGCACCGGTGCCGGAGCGGGGATCCTGGGCATCGAATCGGGCTCGGGCGCTGGGGCCTGCATCACTGGAGGCGCCGATTGCACTGGAAGAGCGGCTGCACTGCGTCCAGAGCTTGCCAGCAGAGCCGCAGCATTGCCGACGTCCCGCTTGGCGGTGTCATCCGCCGCATCGAACACCCGTGGCTTGGCCACGATGTCAGCGAACAAGTCGGAGGTGCTTCGGTCGAAGACGCTGGTCGCCTCTTCATCGTCGTCCCAGTCGAGATCGGCGGTGGTCGCACCAGGCAGAATGCTGCCTGACAAGGGCCCCTCGTCGAAAGCATCCATGAGGCTAGCCGATTTGACCGACACCTCTGGCGACTCCATCTCGCCCATCGATCCGCCAGCACTCGACTGAGCCACCGGTGCATTGGACGCCCGCGAGCCCCGGGACGGAGGCGGCTTGGGCTTGGGCAGCGCTGAACCCGAAGAGGCCGGCATAGCCGCCGCCGACTCGCGCTTCTTGGGCGGTGCTTTCGGCTTGGGAAGCGCTCCGCCAGACGGTTTCGGTGGTGGCAGCTGTCTGCCGTCGGATGCCGCTGATCCCAACCCGCCACGCAAGGTGGCCGGCGCACCCGAGCCCCCAGACGAGGGGATGGAACCAGGCGAGGATGTGCTTCCCTTCTTGGTCAGCCCCTCGAAAACATCGAGGTCGCTACCCTTGTCCTCAGCCATGTATCGCACTCCTCACGACAAGCCACCTCGGTGATGCATGCGGCGCGCACGATACCCACATCGTCCCCGAATTAGTAGGGTTTTTCGCTCTCTCGGGGCAATCAATGGGGTGGCCAATCACCTTTTTTTGGCCTTATCTAGTATACGCGGACACTCGCCCTGGGCGCTACAAGCTCGTGACGGTCACGAGTCGGCCGCCTCCTTTTTCTTCTTCTTGAAGTAGCGAATCCGACGGCTCTGGAGTGGATGCCAGTTCTCGACCGGCACGATGGGGGTGTCCTCGAAGATGCGGCGAGCTCCTGGACCAGGTTGACGGACGAGCACAACCGCCTCGTCCGACGCTGGCAACCGTACGGCCTGTTGAGCCAAATCGGTGTCTCCGCCAAGCGCCAAGGAGAGCGGCGCCGACAGCAAGATGGGATCTGTTGACCCCAAAGTGCGCAACAGCGCCGCAAGCTCAGCCCCATCCGTCGTCCCAGGCTCATCCTCGGTGGCACCGATCAACTCGGCGTAAACCATCATGCCCGACTCGTCTTGAACGCCCAGGGCGGCAGCGGCGACCCCGCCAGCGCTGGCGGGCACCCCCGATGCGATGCGCACCGAGCCTGCCACAGCCGGCCCCTGGCCGACGGCGAAGGCCTGAGTGGACAGCCACAAGGACAGCGCACCCGTCTCGGGTTCGGCGTTGGGGTTGATCACTGCAACGGTGGCCGCGTCGGACTTGGAGGCGTTCTCCTTCAGGCCGGCAGCAGTGAGCATCCGTGGATCGAGCTTGAGCACCCGGGCACGCCGCCCCGATGGGAGCGCGGCTTCGGTGATCGCCAGGGCATAAGGGAAGCCATGTTGGGCGAGACCTTTGACACGCCATTGTCCATCCCCGGTCGCTGGCTTGGCCCCACTCAACGGCTCGAGGGGGCGCCCTGGCAGCACGTAGCGCAAGGTCAGATAGAAGAAGTCCCGCCCCTCGCGGCCGATGTAGCGTGGAAAGTACATCAGACCCATGCCTCGAATGAGCCGCCGGGCTCGGAACCGCCACCCGTCTAGCCCCCGGACCTTCCCTTCCCTTTCCCAATCACGGCGCAACGGTCGTCCCAAGGGCTCGAACTCTGGCGACGGGGCAACCCTGTAGAACTCCAGACCGCTGTGACCCGCGTTCATGTCCAGCGCGATGCCGTAGCTGCAGCGCGCCAGGATCATGGCCTTCCCGAGCGCCTTGGGAGACAGGTCGGCCCCATAGAAGTAGCCGACGAAGCCCTCCTCGGTCAGGCAAATGCCGGTGCGCACCGTGTGCGTCCGATCCTCCCAGTCCGCCGGTGTTCCGCCCCACCAGGTGCGACCATAGGGATTGAATTTGCCGTCCAGAACCATGGGCGTCATGTTCTGCCGGTACGACGCCAGCGCTTCGGGGATCTGCGCGTCCAGCGGCCAGGTGCCAAACCCGATGTCGCCGTTTCGCTGGAGGGTCACCGTCGCACCGTAGGGCTTTGGCGGTAGGTAAATAACGCCATCGGACATCATGCCGTACTCGCCGTGCAACGCCTGGAAGCCCGAGTTCATCGCCGCAGCAACCCGCCTGAGCACGGTGGGCTCCCGAGGGATGAAGCCCGGCCCAGTAGCACCGGTGGCGCTCTTCGGCTCCGCCAGCCCGGCCATCATGTTCAGTTGCACGAGCCGCGGATCCCACAGAGCGATGTACACGCGCGTCACCTTGCGACGCCGATCACTGCGGATGAAGGTCGTCGCAAAGGTCGCGGGCAACCCGGGCAGCGAATGAATGAAGGGATCCGAGTCCTTTGGATTCCACACGCCTTCGCCAGGTAAGGACGGTGTCACCCAGGGCTTCAGGGGAGGTGGCGGAAACCCGATCTCGGGATCGACAGGCACCGACCGGGTCACCTGCTCGAGCGACTCTTGGCCCAGATCGGCGGCGATTCCGTCTTCACCGGTGTCGCCGGTGATCTCTTCGGTGCTGCTCTTCAGCAGATCTAGCGCCGAAAATGCAACGGCCTTGATGGTCTGCATCGCCTCATCGCCGATTTCGGCGCGCACCCGGTCGACCGCCCAAGGCACCAAGTTTCCCGGTCGGCTCTCTGGCGTGGACTCGCAGCTGAGCCAAGCGGGCACGTCGAGAGGCGTGCCGCGAGCGATGGCTGCATGCCGGCCGTCGGCCACAATGTGAAAGTGACCGTCCCGGACCGAGAGAGATAGTTGCTTGGGTGCCGGCTGCACCGAGTAGGCCACCCGAAACAATGCGCCGGCGCGACCGGTCTTCTGCAGCCGCGAGACCGTCGCCTTCGCACGTTCGAGACGAGGCCATTGGGCGGAAGCCGAAGAACTGGCCCCGGCCAGATCGATGAGCCGCACCGTGTTCGGCTTGTCCTCCGAGAGCATGGCTTGCTCGACAAAGGCGAAAACGCCACCGAACCCCACCGGGCGCTGCTCGTCCACGGCGCTGGTTTGGGTCAGATTGTAGGCTCGGCCCAGGTTGAGAAGGACGCCTTCAGGCGAGAGCTTGGCGGCCAGCAAGTAGATGTCGTGGGGCTCGTCAGGGCCCGGCGCCGCCCGGACCACGACCGGGACCGACCCACCCACCGAGCTGAGCACGCCATAAGGGGGGCGCTCCAGCCACAGCACGCCTTCGCGATCCACCGCCAACCCGCGGAGATGCAAGGCACGCTCGATCCCCACGTTCCGTTCCGACGCGGACGTCACCGAGCCGCGTGAAACCGACAGCGCAGCGGCAAAAGCCACCGAAGCGATGATCACCCCGAGAACCTGTCGTGGGCGCTTGGCCATGCCCATGGGTAACGCCCGGGTAGCACTGTTCCATGCCACCGGCCAGTGGTCCGCTAGACCGGCGGCCCCAGACCGCCATGGACCGCTAGCGCAAGACGGTCTGGCAACCGAGGATGATGGTGATCGTGTTGCCTGTTTGCGCTTTGTAGAGGTCGCAGGCAGGTCCGAACAACTGGATCTTGGTCTGAGTCGGATCGGTGTAGTCCCAGCCGTCCTGGTGGCTCGGATCCTTGTAGATCTGCACGGGTCCGTTGGGCGTTTCGATCACGATGTTGACCAGGTTGGGATCAATGTCCTCGCCCTGGGGCACGTCGAAGATGCAGTCGGCGATCACGCCGGCGATCTCCTGGAGCACGGTCTCCAGCTCCTGCTGGAAATTGGTCGTCCCGATCTGGTAGTGGCAGTTGCCGGCGGCAGGCGTGCAGTTCGGGTCCTTGGGTGTGTTGCCATTGACCGCTAGCTGAGACAGGAACGGCGCGGCTCCCTCGCTACCCGGTGAGCCGATGACGAAGGTCGCGATTCCATTATTGGCCGCCGCGAGCACCTCGCTCTCGATGTCTGTCTCTCCACCACAGTCGTTGAACATCTCGGGAAAGCCACCGAAGGCCGGTGTGTAGAGCGTCGGCTCACCATCGGTCATCAACAGGGCAAAGCGTTGGCCGAGAGCCTGATACCCCAGCAAGATGGAGTAGCCGTTCTTCAGAGCCCACCAGGTCGGTGTGTTGCCTGTCGCCGAGTTCTGACCGAGCCACGAGTTGATGGCCGCCCCGTTTGCGGAAAGCGGCTCGATAGGCACGTGGGCGGCAGTCGCCACGTCCTTGCAACCACCATCGGCGAGAATCGCAGGACAGTTGGGACCGTTGGGGTCCATCATGCAACCGACCAACGCGAAGTCGTCGAAATTGCCCTCTGGATACGCCAACAGGCCCACCTCGAGGGTGGGGCTGGCAGAGACCACCATGCTGTTGATGGCCGCCACCGTGGAGCTCCATTTGGTGGTGCTGCCGCCTTCGGGTGGGTCGGACATCGAACCAGACTTGTCGAGCACGATGAGCAGGCTGCCGGGCACCTCGTTTCCGTAGGTCGACTCGCCGCACTTCTCAGCGCTGAACCCGCCAGACCCACCGTGGCCAAAGGTCCCGCCGGACCCGAAGGCACCCGTGCCGGACGAGCTCGTGCCCGCGCCACCGGTGCCATCACCGTCGCCGGTAGCAGAGCAATGGAGGGCAGTCAGCGGAAGGGCACAGAGCACCAGGGTGATGAGCGCATAGGTTGGTCTAAGCATGGTCCTCCTCGCGAGCCTAGCGGTCCAGCCCAGCAGGTGACCCGTCGGCACCGAACGGGTCGCCAGCGCGAGACCGCGGGTCGCTGAGCTGAGCATTTGCAGCCCAGCAAAGAAAATAGCGTGGTAAACCGCCTCGCGCCATGGACAAACCGGTCATCGAGCGAGACGAGCTACGCCGGCTGTCCCGCCTGGCCCATCTCGAGCTCGACGACCATGAGCTCGACAGCATGACCGCCGAGCTCAACTCCATCGTCGCCTATCTGAGCACCCTCGAAGCAGTGGCCGTCGAAGGGGTACCGGCCACCTCTCACGTCCGGCTCGAGCGACTCCCGCTCCGTCCCGACCAGGCCCAGCCTTCCCTCGACCGCGAGGCGGTGCTCGACCAGGCACCTGCGGCCACCGAGACCGGTTTCGCGGTACCCACCTTCGTGGATGAGGGATAGCCACGATGACCGAGCTGTTGCGCGGACGTTCGGTCGCCGAGATCGCCGACGCCGTCATCGCAGGCGACGTCTCGGCCGAGGCGATCACCAAGGCGGCGCTGGCGCAGATTGACGCCCACAACCCGCACCTCGGAGCTTTCTTGACGGTGGCTCCCGAGCTGGCGCTCGAGCAGGCGCGAGGGGTAGACGACAAGCGTGCTCGCGGGCAACCCTTGGGAGCCCTGGCCGGGGTGCCCGTCGGGTTGAAAGATTCCCTCTGCACCAAGGACCAGCCCACCACGGCTGCCTCCCGCATCCTGACGGCCGGTGGGATAACTGACCCCCACAGCCAGACACCGGTGCGGCCTTACCAACCTCCCTATGACGCTCAGGTCGTCGAGTTGCTCCGACGAGCCGACGCCGTGCTCCCCGGCAAGTGCAACATGGACGAGCTTTCGATGGGCTCGTCGACCGAGAACAGCGCTTTTCGGGTCGCTCGCAACCCGGCCGACCCGAACCGCACTCCAGGTGGCTCCTCCGGCGGCAGTGCCGCCGCCGTGGCCAGTGGAATGACCCCTGCAGCGCTCGGCTCGGACACCGGCGGCTCGGTGCGCCAACCCGCCTCGTTCACCGGCACGGTGGGCATCAAGCCGAGCTTTGGCCGCGTGTCCCGCAGCGGCCTGATCGCTTTCGCGTCCAGCCTGGACCAGGTCGGCGCCTTCGCCACCGACGTGGCTGGGGCGGCCCGAATCCTCGAAGTCATCGCCGGTCACGATCGAAAAGACGCCACCAGCCTCCCGGCTCCCGTACCCCGTTACCCTCAGGCCTGTGGACGCCCGGTGACCGGGCTACGACTCGGCGTACCTGAAGAGTATTTTGCCGATGGACTGCACCCTGAAGTCGAGCAACAGGTGCGGACAGCAATCGCCGATCTCGGTCGCCTGGGTGTGACGGCGACAGCGATTCGCCTACCTCATACCGGCGCGGCCGTAGCGGCTTATGTCGTCCTCGCCACGGCGGAGTGCTCGTCCAACCTCGGGCGCTTCGATGGGGTGCGCTACGGGCTGCGCTCCCCGGGGCCTGATGACATCCACGAGTTGTACGGCAGGACACGGTGCGCTGGATTTGGCACCGAGGTGAAGCGCCGCATCATGCTGGGGACTTACGTGCTGTCCGCGGGATATTACGAAGCCTATTACCGGCGCGCGCAGCGTGTTCGGACGCTGATCATCCGGGATTTCGCCGACGCCTTTGCTCAGGTGGATGTGATCGCCACACCGGTGTCACCCACCGTGGCATTCGAGCTCGGCTCGCGAACCCAAGACCCGCTAGCCATGTACCTGGCCGACGTCTACACCGCGCCAGCCAGCCTGGCCGGCCTGCCTGCGATGAGCGTGCCCTGCGGTCTTGGACGAGACAGTGGGCTGCCGGTGGGCATCCAACTGACCGCTCCGGTTCTCGAAGAGGAGCGTCTCCTAAGCCTGGGTGCGGCGGTTGAGCAGGTGGTGAGGAACTAGACGAGGAACGGTGTGAAGGAGACGCAAGCGGGGCGATGGGACAAGGGAGCCTGGTTGGCGCTGTTGCTCCTGGTCACTACGAGCGGCTGCAGAAGCTGCGCGGACAGCAGCGCGGTGGGTGGCACGGAGGGCAGCGTGGAGGGCCCAGCGCCCGTTGGCTCGACTCCCTTGCCGTTGCGCAGTCCTGAGCCCTGGACGCTCGGGGCAACTCGCCGCCAACCGGGAGTGGCGCTACCCCCACCTTGCGTGGCCCGCGCTGACTCGCTGCGCGGCGTGCTCTCCCGAGAGACCTGGATTGCAGCGGAGCCACAGACGCTGGGCAAGGCGCTGGTCGCTGAGGGCACGATGGTGCCAAAGTGGCACCTCGATTCGGCGGGACTGATGACCATGACCCATGGTCGCACAGCGGTGGTGCCGATGCCCTGGCTCGGTGATGACGCCCCCTTGCTGGCCTACGCAGGCGCCGACGATCGCTGGCTCGTTGGTCCGGCACCGCGCCATCCTGGGGAACCGACATTGTGGCTCTGGCGCGGCGGTGTGTGGGAGCGATTGGCGACCGGCCCAGACCTCGCCGCAGCGGGCACGTTGTGCGACGCAGGAGCCTGCGCGGTGCTATGTACCCCGCTCGGTGACCCACTCAATGAAGGGCCCGGCCAGCGCCCCGGCCGGGGTGGCGCCAGCGTGCTGTTGGGCCGCGCCGACGAGGCGCTACACAGCTGGGCGCGTTTCGACGTCGCCAGCAACCGGCCTGAAGGGGTACCTCTGGGGGTCGAGGCCATCGAGCAGCTGGGCGACGAGGACTGGCAAGTCACCGTCACGATAAAGGACGATCTTCAGGTTCAGTTCTTCCGCGTCGCGAGAGGCAAACCCGCACAGCTCGCAGCGGTCATCGACGCCCCACAGCGGGCCCTGGATGCACTCGTCGACCCTTCACCCATGGCAATGACAGCCCAGGCGTCACCGGCCCCCCAGCCTTGCGCAGCCGAGGGCGGCGGCGTGACCATCGCGACTGAGCGCCGGGAGACGCAACTTCGCTCAGCGCTCCCAGCGACGGGCGGCGCACTTCGCCCGCTGGCCCACGGAGTCCTGGCGCTTTGGTCTGCCCCCAGTCGGTGCGAAGCCCGGGACCAGACCCTTTACGGTGCCGTGCTGCGCTCAGACGGCTCGCCGGTCGCCCCGGTGACACCGCTCGCCCAGGCCGATGACTACGCCGTGTCGAGCACCGGCGACCAGGTTGATCTCTGGGTGGTGCACGATCGCAGGGTCACCTGGGTTCGCGCCCGCTGCCCCGTCCCTCGATAGTGACCAGAACAGCGTCGACAGGCGCCGCTGTCGACGCTACCGTTGCCCTAGAAATGAGCCAGCCGGGTCGCAGCATCGTCAAGCCGCCGTCCCGGGGCCGCACCGTCGCACTCAGCGGTGCGTGCTCGTTTCTGGGCCGCAATCTGGTGGACGTCCTCGAGGGCGACGAATCGGTCTCCCGCATCGTCACCATCGACATCGAGCGCCCCATCACTGGCGGACCCAAGACGCGGTTCTACGAAGTCGACCTCACCGTCCCAAGCGCTGACGAGCGCATCGCAGAAATACTTGGGGCCGAGTCGGTCGACACGCTCGTCCACCTGGCTTTCCTGGCCACTCCGACCCACGCAGCCGCCTGGGCCCATGAGCTCGAGTCGGTGGGGACGATGCATGTGCTCAACGGAGCGCGGCAAGCTCCACCCAAGAGCCTGGTGCTTCGCAGCCACACCTTCCTCTATGGCGCCACGGCCAAGAACCCCAATTTCCTGGCCGAGCAAGATCGACTCGAGGCACCGGCAGAGGAGCCCTTCTTCGCTGACAAAATCGCCGCCGAGCGCGAGGTGGCGCGCTTCGCCGAGGCCCACCCAGAGACCAAAGTAACGGTGCTGCGTACCGCTCCGCTGGTAGGTCCGACGGTCGGCAACTTCATGACCCGCTACCTGTCGCGCCGCCGCATGGTGACCCTGATGGGCTTCGATCCCCTGTGGCAGTTCGTGCACGAAGTCGACGCCTTGGCGGCCCTCAAGCTCGCCGTCGACCGACAGGTTCCCGGCACCTTCAACATCGTGGGCGACGGCGTCTTGCCCCTCTCGAAGGTGGTCAGCCTGACCGGAAACAGCACCTTACCCATCCCTCATCCGATGGCCCGTCCCACAGTAGCAACCTTGTGGGCCACCCAGCTCTGCAGCTGGCCGCCCGCCTTCGTGCCTTATTTACGCTACCTATGCGTGGCCTCTGGAAAACAGGCCCGGGAGCGGCTTGGGTTCTACCCGGCGTGCACCACCGAAGAGGCCCTGCTCGACTTCATCAGCGCGCAGCGACTGCGAGACGCGCGCTTGGTCCGGGAGGTCGAGCGATGACCGACGACGAGGCCTTCTCGTGGCTCGAGGATGACCAGCCACCGGCGGGACCAGCGGCGGATGACGACGCTGTGCCCCCAGTCGAGACGGAGACCCAAGGGCCAGGCCTGCGTGACGGGCACAGGGGCGTCCCGGTGCCGCCCCGCGCCGCGCCTGGTGCCGACACGCTCCCCCCCGCTTCGCCGATCGAGGAGCCCGATGGGCAAGCCCAGGTCGCCGGATCCGACGCTGGCGGCCCCACCGAAACGGCCGGTGAGCTGCGCGCCCGAATCCAACAGCTGCAGCGAAAGCTCCACGACCTCGAGCCATCTGCCGATGCCCAGCCCGCCGCGCCCGCGCCAGCGCCACTTGCCGGCGAAGGGCAGCCTCGAGTCCAGCACAGCCTGTTGGGCTCCCAGGTCTTCACTCGCCACCTCCGCCAATTCGGAAACCGTCGCCGTACCGAGCCAGTGGACGAGTTTGGGCTCGATCCTACCTACGAGTCACGATTCAAACGGGTGCTCGACTTCCTACACTCCACCTACTTTCGAATCGAGGTCGAGGGCTTGGAGCACGTGCCAGAAAAGGGGCGCTGCCTGATCGTGGCCAACCACTCGGGCGGCCCGATTCCATACGATGGCCTGATGTTACGAGCCGCCATGAAACGCGAGCACCCGGCGGCGCGCGAGCTACGCTGGCTCAGCGAGGACTTCATCCACCACTTGCCCTTCGTCGGCACCATGATGAGTCGCTTGGGGGCGGTCCGGGCATGCCAACAGAACGCCGAGCGTCTGCTCAGTGCGGGCCTCCTGGTCGCCGTCTTCCCAGAAGGGGCGAAGGGCATCGGGCGACTGTTCCGCAATCGTTACCGCCTGCGACGTTTTGGTCGAGGCGGCTACGTGCGCTTGTGTATCCGAACACAGACGCCGCTGGTGCCTTGCGCCTTGGTCGGCCCCGAAGAGGCGAACCCGACGCTTTTCAAGCTCGAGACGGTCGCCCGATACTTGGGTGTTCCACACCTGCCCATCACCCCGACCTTTCCGCTGCTCGGGCCCATCGGGCTGTTGCCGGCACCGACAAAATGGAAACTGCGATTCGGCGACGTCGTGCACTTCGACGACCATCCACCTGAGGCAGCGGATGACGAGGTCCTCGTCGGCCGCCTGTCCGACCGCATTCGAGCCAACATCCAGACCATGCTCGACACGACTATCGCCAAACGCCGATCGGTGTTCTTCGGGTGAGCCGCCCCCGGCGCCAAGACGAGATCGCCGGCCTGTTGGTCCTCGACAAGCCGTCAGGCCCCACCAGCCACGATGTCGTGGCCCAGGTGCGTCGGGCCATCAACATGCGGAGGGTGGGTCATGCGGGCACGCTGGACCCGATGGCCACAGGTGTGCTGGTGGTGATGGTGGGACAGGCCACCAAGCTCGGCCCCTATCTCACCCTGAACGACAAGTCGTACCGCGCCACGGTGCAGCTCGGGTCCTCGACCGATACCCTCGACGGCGAAGGGACGCCCATCGAGGTCGCCGAGCTCCCGGCCTGGTGGACCGACCAGGAGGCTGCCGACAGCCGACTTTGCGACGCTCTCGCGACCGAGCAAAGTCGCACACAGCAGCTGCCGCCCGCCCACTCAGCCATCAAGCTGCAGGGCAAGGCCGCCTACGCCCGGACACGGGCTGGCGAGACGGTCATCCTCGAAGAGCGGCCCGTTCGGGTTCACCGATTGGACCTGATCGGCCGCTCAGTCGAGGCCGGACAGCTCGAGCTGGATATGACAGTCAGCAAGGGGTACTACGTGCGCTCGCTGGCCCGTGATCTAGGTAAGGCATGCGGCATTCCGGCCCATTTGTGCGCGCTGCGCCGCACCCGTAGCGGTCCTTTCGATTTGGGCCAGGCCGTACCGCCTGACGAGCCGGACCTGGAGGCGCACCTCATCCCGCTCGAGGCTGCCGCCACCGCAGTCTTGCCGAAAGCCATGCTGACCCCCGCCGGGGCCGACCGGGCAGGCCATGGCGGACCCATGACCGCCGAGGACTTCAGCCTCCCCCCCAGCGACGACCAACCATCGGCATGGTGTGATCCCGACGGCCACCTGAGAGCGGTGGGACGCCTCAAAGAGGGGCGACCGGTGGTGCTCCGGGGCTTCACCCTCCCCACCGATCACTCTGAGCCCCCGAGTCGGTAGAAGTTGCGCGGCCTCGAACCACTAGCTACGATCTAACGACACGTTGGACGCAGATCCATTGCCAATATCCGTGCCGCTTCTGGCGGCCTTGATCGGTGCTTTTCACGGGGGCCTGTTCACCTGCGTCGATGTTGCGTTGACATCGGTGAGCACCGCGAGGCTTCGTGCGCTTCAGAAGCAGGCCCGGCCGCGGTTCCGCAGAGCGGTCAGGCGGGCTACCAAGCACCGTGAAATCGTGCAGGTTCGCTACCTGTCAGGCCGGGTGCTGATGCTCTGCCTCGCCATCGCGGGATACACCTTGTGGGTGGTGGAGCAGTCAGCGACGGTGCCGCAACAGGCCGTGCTCGCTGGCATCGGAATCCTGGTCATGGGGGTGCTCGTCTACAGCGCAGCTACCCTCGGTCGCCGCGCCGCAGATTGGGTCATCACCTACGGCCTCTACTCACTCCGACCGCTCGAGCTACTCATCGCTCCGGTGGCAGAAGCGCTGCGCACCCTGACTCGCCTCATTCCGCGGCTCCACCGCAAGGCGGACCCGCGCATCACCGAGACCGAGGTGGAGATCATGGTCAACCAGAGTGAGCGCGCCGGGACGTTGAAGCGTGAGCCCGCTGAGATGATCCGCAACTTGCTCGAGTTCTCCGACCTCACCGCCCGAGACGCCATGGTGCCCCGCATTCGGGTCACCGCCATCAAACTCGATACGCCTTTGCCCCGAGTGCTGGAGACCATCATTGAGACGGGCCACTCGCGCTACCCGGTGTACCGAGAGGACATCGACGATGTGTTCGGCCTCCTCTACGCCAAGGACCTGTTTCAAACGATGAGTGGCTCGCTGCGCCCACCGCCGGGCGCAGCGGCTGACCACTCGCCGCCTGGCGAGACGTTTAACGCCCAGCAGGCGGTACTGCTCGACATCGTGCGCGAGCCGGTCAACATCGTGGCCGAATCCCAACCCCTATCCAACCTGCTGCGCGAGATGCGACAGGATCGGCAGCACCTGGGAATTGTGGTCGACGAGTTCGGCGACGTCAGCGGCATCGTCACCCTTGAGGACGTGCTCGAAGAAATCGTGGGTGACATCCAGGACGAGTTTGACACTGAGGAGACCCTGATCGTCGAGCTTGGCCCTGATCGGCTGATGGCTGATGCCGCCGTGCTGCTGAGCGATCTATCCGCCTATCTCGGATCGGAGCTCGATCCGGAAGGACAGTACGACTCCCTCGGTGGCATGCTCACCGACAAGATCGGGAAAGTCCCCACCGTCGGAACGACCATCCCGGCATACGGCATGCGTTTTATCGTGCGCGAGTCTGACGAGAAACACGTCTCCAAGGTAGAAATCATCTACCCGAAGCTGGTGACCGCCGACGCGAGCGGTCCCCACAGTGCTCCCTGAGCGAGTGCTGCCTCGCGGCGGCGAGTCGCTACTTCTTCTGGCCGATCTTGGTGAGCGCCTTGATGAGCCGCTCGCCCTCTTTGAGGAGGCCATCGGTAGCCAAGTCCGGTCGCGGTGACTCGATGCCATCGATGAGGTTCTTGGTGTCGTCCAGGGCGAAGCGAAGCTTGAACACCAGCTCACGACTCGTCAGCTTCGCGACGGTTTTCGTTTCGATCGGGATGGCCTGCTTGTCATCGCCCTCGAGGAACTTGCCACCCTTGTAGCGCACCGCTTCGAGCTCTGTGGCCTTCTTGCCGGCCCCGATCAGAACGGTGAACTTGGCCGGCCACTTCTCCTTGACCACGAAGGGTTCCTTGAGGGCCCGGACCGCGGCGGTCACTTTCTCGCCGTTCTTGGAGAACACCACCGAGTGGCTCATCACCGGCTTCTTCTTCTGGGCGATGAACTTGAGCACCTGAGGCTTGGCGGTGCCGAGCAAGTTGCGCAGCAGATCCTTGTTCTTGTTCAGCTTCCCGACGCCGCTGGTGTACTTGAGCAGGCCGGTGAGCGTCTCGCCAGGCAGCCCGCCGACCCCCTTACCCTTGAAGTTGGCACTGGAGAACGGCACGTTGGTCGTCTTGAGCAACTCGGCCAGATCGTCGGGATACTCATCTTGACCCAGCTTTTCGAGGGCGCCGCGGAGCGCGTCGCTCATCTCGGACATGGTCTTGTTGCCGACGGAAATATCCTCGGACAGGCTGCTAGCACCTGCCACGGCCTTCTTCTGGCGCTGCCCAGACTCGAACAACTTGCCGAGCATGAATCCCAGGGCGGCGCAGATGACGGCGGTAAGCGCCACGTAGAGCATCGTCCGCTTGCGCGCCTTCTTGCGCCCCGCCATCACCTCGTCGCCCATCTCGACCTTGATGGTCTGCTGTTGGGCGGTTTGCTTCACCTCTGGCTCTGGCTGGGCGAAGGGCGATGAGATCCCTGCCGGCGCTGCGCCTGGCAGTTTTGGCGCCGGCACGCCGCCGGCTACCGGCGGAGGCGGAAAGGCGAGCGGATCGGATGACTTCCGGTCCGAGCTTGCTGCCCCAGCGCCCAAGGCGCCGGTGCCGCGAACGCTGCTCAGGCGCGACTTGAGATCGATCTTGCGGCGCTTGGGCTTCGGCTCGTCAGGAGGCGGAGCCGCCTGTTCGGCAGCTGCAAAGGGGTCTTCTGCAGGGGCCGGAGCAGGAGCCGCCTCAGGAGTTACCGCCACGTCTGCGGGGGTTTGAGAGGCGTCTTCGGCGCCGAAGGCGCCTTCTTCCGGGTTCTCGGGGGTCTGTTCGTCTGACATCGTTCCCTCAGGCACACCTAGGTCTGGTGGCCCGACCAACCATGCTCGATGGTGCACGGTCGAACTGTGGCCTAGCACTGCACAAATGTAGTGTCGGTGACACGACGTTAGCCACCTGGCCGCCGCTATGTCAATTCGGTCGCGGTGACAGACGCTTTTTCGCCGTTGCGCTGCGGTTCTACACCACTTACAGCGAGCTCTTTCCGCGCCACCGCTGGCCAAAGGCACCTTGGTAGGTCAAGATCGGCCCCGCCGTGAATCCCAGTGCCGCCAACCAGTGTCTCGAACGTAGGCACGCCCAAAGCGCCGACGGCACGACCATCGCCTATTACGTCGGGGGCGCTGGGCCAGGCGCCCCGGTCTTGGTGGTCGCCGGTGGCCTGGCGGGACACCACTGCGTGTGGCGCCACCAGCTCGCCTACCTCGGCGACCGCTTTCGCTTCGTCACCTGGGATTACCGAGGCCTATTTCACTCCGAGGCGCCTCGGCCCAAAGGCGCGCGCTTTGGAATCACCGCCCAGCTCGAAGACCTTCGCGCGGTGGTGGACGCCGCCGAGCTCGATCGGTTCTCGCTGCTCGGCTGGAGTGTGGGCGTACAAATAGCAACCGAGGCCTTTCACGCCCTACCCGGACGAATCGAGAGCTTGGTGATGATGTGCGGCACCGCCGGACGACCGCTCGAGATCGCTACCGACGCCCCCCGGCTGGGTGAGCTGTTGCGCCGCGCGCTCCGCGCGACCCGAGGCCGTGGGAGCCTACTGAACGGGGCCTCGCATTCGTGGCTGGGCCGACAAGCCTTGTCGCAAAGCCTGCGCCGCCTCGGTCTGCTCGGCCCCACGGTCGACGATGAAGTCTTGGCCGAGCTGGTCACCAGCCTCGCCGAGGTCGACAAGGCAAATTACATCGAGACGCTCTACGCCCTGTCGGGCCACGATGCCACCGCGGCGCTCGCCAGCATCGACGCTCCCGCACTGGTGCTCGCCGGTGGCCGTGATCCCTTTGCGCCAACCACGCTCTCCCATCAGCTGGCTCGACAACTTCCCTGCTCCGAAGTGCTCGTCGTGCCTTCAGGCCGTCACTTCCTGTTTCTCGAGTTCCCCGACTTGGTCAACCTCAGACTGGAGCGCTTCTTTCATGACGTCGGGCTCTGCTGATCGGCCCCGCGCTGTTCGGACCCGCGCTGACGCGACCGGCGCTGATCAGCCCCACATCGTCGTGGTGGACAACTACGACTCGTTCACCCACAACATCGTGCATGCCCTAGTGATCGCCGGAGCAAGCTGCGATGTGGTGATGAACGACCAGGGCGATGCCGCTTCGCTGCTCGCGCGCGGTCCCGCTGGCATCGTCATCTCGGCGGGGCCGTGCACCCCTTTTCAGGCTGGCCTCTCCCTGGGCCTCGTCCGCCTGTTGTTGGCCACCCCACACCCCCCACCGTTGCTGGGCATCTGCCTCGGTCACCAAGCTATCGCCTGCGCCCTCGGCGCCCAGATCGTACGGGCCCGCCGAGCCATGCACGGCAAGCGCAGCCGAGTGAAGCACGACGGTCGCGGTTTGCTCGCCGACCTCCCCCACCCCCTGGTGGTGGCGCGCTACAACTCGCTGGTCATCGACGAGACCACCTTGCCAGCGACCCTCGAGGCCTGTGGGTGGGACGAAGACGGCGACCTGATGGCCTTGCGGCATCGCCACAAGCCACTGGTGGGGGTGCAGTTCCACCCCGAGTCGGCGCTGAGCGAGGGTTGCGCTCCCCTTTTCGCGACTTGGCTGGCCAGCTGCCGCTTGGCACCTTGCGATGGGGCCGCCGCTCGGGCAGGCTAGCGCCGTGAAAGCTCGACTGGTGGTCCTGGTGACGACGGCAGCCGTCGCAACGGTGAGCGGCTGCGGTGCCCTCGCCACCTCACCCAGCTGGGTGGGCGGCGGACTGGCGACGACGGGCCCCCTGCGCCTCGCCCAGGAGGAATCCGCTGAGACGCAGGAGCGCACGCGGGTCTCCACCGAGCCTGAAGAGATCGGCGCGCGCCACATCCTGGTGATGCACGATGGATCTCAGTCCAAGCCAGAAGAGCTGAGCCGCACTCGCGATGCCGCCCTGGCCCGTGCCAAAGAATGTCTTCAGAAGCTGCGCGGCGGTGCGAAGTTCAGCGAGCTCGTACACGAGTACAGCGACGAGCCGGGCGCATCGGAACGAGGCGGCGACCTGGGCGTCTTCAAGCGCGCGGTCATGGTGAAGAACTTCTCCGACGCGGCCTTCGTGCTTCAGGTCGGCGAGGTCAGCGAGATCGTCGAGACCGCCTACGGCTTCCACCTCATCAAGCGGACCCGTTGAGCGCGCTCACGCCCGCGGATGGGCACGTTGGTAGGCCCGCCGCATGTGGTCACCCACGACGTGGGTATAAACCTCGGTGGTAGAAATATCGACGTGGCCGAGCATGGCCTGCACACTGCGCAGATCGGCGCCACCTTCGAGCAGGTGGGTTGCAAACGAGTGCCGCAGCTTGTGGGGTGAGACGGGTTGGCGGATCCCCACGGCGCTCGCGTAGGCGCGGACGCGCTTGTAGAACGTCTGGCGGGCCAGGGCCTTGCCGCGGGGCGACAAGAACAGAATTGGACTGGTCGCAGCGCAGCGATGCAGGGCCCGATCGACCAGATAGATATCAAGGGCAGCGAGCGCCTCCTCGCCCAGGGGGACTAGCCGCCGCTTGTTGCCCTTGCCGAAGGCGCGCACCACCCCCCGGCGTCGGTCCACGTCCGCGAGCTCGAGATGGGTCAGCTCGCTGACTCGCAACCCAGCCGCATACATCACCTGCAGCATGGCGCGATCCCGCCGTCCGCGACCGGTCCCCGGCGGTGGCGCGTCGAGCAGCCGCAGGACCTCTTCAGCCGTCAAAACCTGAGGCAACCGACGACTCACCTTGGGCCGAACGACCAGGGCGCAGACATCGGTCTGTACGACCCGCTCGTGGACCAGAAAACGACAGAAGCCACGAACTGCCGACAAATAGCGTGCCGCCGAGCGTGCCGAGATCCCTCGTCGACCCAGTCGCACCATGAAACTAGCGACCAGGCTGGTGGACAGCGTCGCGACCTCGGTCACCCCTTGCTGCTCAGCATGCTGGACCAGGCGGCTGAGGTCACAGGCGTAGGCTCTCACCGTGCGAGGTGCCAGCCCGCGCTCGGCGCGCAAGTGATCCAGATAAGCGTCGACCCAGCGGTCCATGGTCACCGATGGTACGACCCGTGACCGGGTCCGGCAAAGCCGCTGAGGAATTGAGACGGCGGGCTAGCCGCTTGCTCCTAGGACCAAGGCGGTAGCGTCGCGATCGTTGATGGTGACGGCGCGGCACCACGGGGCACGGGCCATGGATGTCGTTTCGGCTTTCCCATCCCGGTGAATCGGCTATACGGACCGGTCCAGCCTCATGGTCATGCCGTCCTTCGAGATTATCGAGCCCGAGGCGGGCGATTCGCCGCTTGTCGTGGAAGTGCCCCACGCAGGGCTAGGCATCGACGGAGAGTCTGCATCGTGGATCGCCGCGCCGATCGACTGCCTCGCCCGAGATGCCGATCTCTACGTCGACGAGTTGTTTGCCGACAGCCCCCGCCATGGCGCCACCCTCGTCGTCGCGCGATTGAGCCGCTATGTGGTCGACCTGAACCGGGCGGCAGACGACTACGACGGTATCGCGGTCCGCGGCGGTCCGGAGGGGAACCGACCACGAGGCGTCATCTGGCGGCTCACCTCCGATGGACGGCAGGTGCAGCGCGCTCAGGTGACGCCGGACGAGGCCGAGCGGCGCCTCGACCAGTACTACCGCCCCTATCACCAGGCGCTGACCCAGGTGCTGGAACGCAAGCGCGACCGCTTCGGCTTCGCCGTGCTGCTCTGCGCCCACTCGATGCCGACGCCACGGCACCGAGCCTCAGCGGGTCGTGCGCCCACTGGGGGAGCCGATCTGGTCCCTGGGTCCTGCGGCGGAACCTCGGCAGCGCCCCACTGGATCGACCTCATCGACAGCCTCAGCCGCGAGCCGGGCTACCATGTTCGGCACGACGACCCGTACCGTGGCGGCTTCAGCACCGCTCACTACGGTCGTCCTGCCGACCATTTTCATGCCGTGCAGCTCGAAATCGCCAGACGGCTCTACATGGATGAGACCACCCTTGCCCGTGACCCCAACGGCTTTCCCCAGGTGGCCACCTTTGCCGCTAGGCTCGTGGGCCGTCTGGCCGAGAGCGCCACGACTCGTGCGCAGCGCCCCGGCGGTGTAACGTAGCCATCCGCTTCGTCTAGCAACCAGATGTCGACCACCGAGCCCCAGAAGACGGCCAAGTCCGACGCGACGCCCGGTCCGACCGACTCGCAGGTAGCGCGCAAGCCGCTACTCGCCTCTGAAGCGCTGATGGAAGATCTGGCGCCGGTCGAGCCTTGGTCCCGCGAGGTCCGTTACTGGGCGGTGGGCTGGGGCCTGCTCTTCGTGCTGCTGGGGGTCATCCCCTATCTGAGCGGATCGGTAGCCGGGAGCTCGGTCCTCTCCTTCCTGCTCGGTGCCCTGACGCTGGCCGCCGCTGGTGCTCCCCTCAACTACGCGACTCGCGCGGTGGCCTTGATCGTCATCGGAACCGTCTGCGGGGGGTTAGGGATGGCCGGCTATGGCCCCGCCGCCGTGCTGGAAGGCACCGTTGGCGCCTGGGCCATCTTGCATCTGGTGACCGCGACAGGCCTGCCGGCCGCCTTGCTGTTCCGCGCGCGCTACCGGGCCTACGTCGGGGCTCGCTACATCTTGGTAGCCGCCCTCGGCGCGACGTTCCCCTTCGTTGGCTACTGCTTGCTCATGCTCGGCCAGGATGACCTCGCCGTCCAGGTGGCTAGCGGAATCGCCTTGGCGGCCATCGCGCTCAGTCTATTGGGCTTCATGGGCTCAGAGACCACCATCGCTGGCAGCTGGGTGGCGGCGGTCGTCATCGTGACCGTAGCGGGACAGATCGGGGTCGAGGCGACGCTCGGAATTGAGCCCGCAGCGCTGACCATCGAGCTGCTCTGGGCCATCGGCTCGGTCATCGCCTTCGCCGGTGCTACTTTGCTCGGAGCGTTAGGGGTGTTTCAGATCCTCGCTGGACGCCACTGGACTGACGCGCGGGATGTCGACCTGAGGCGCCGCAACGTCGAGCGCCCGAAGCTGCCTTCCATCACCGAATTCTGGTCGACTCGCAAGTAGCCTTCAGCTGGTTTCAGGTCCCCTCTCGCCGAGAACGACGAGCCGGGGCGACGCGCTGCGCAATCCAGGTTAGGCTCGCCATCGTGCTGGAATCCATGCGCTACTGGCTTCACGGTCTGACGGCGGTACTGGTCGGCCTCAGCGTCCTGATCCTGTGGCCGTCCGAAACGCGGGCGGCTGATGATTCGCCCACCATTGCGATCAGACTCGAAGGTCCGCAGGCTCAGACGTTCCGCGGCATCATCGTGGATCTCGTCCCTGAAGGCGTCGAGGTTCAGGCGGAGGGACGGTTCAGACAAGGGCTCGCGCAGAGCGGCCTGCCGGGCGGCAAGATGGGCTTTGCCATCGTAAATCAGCGGATGCGGCCCAAGCTGCTCGAGCTGGTCCAGCGGGCGATCCGCCGCCAGGAGCTGACCGGTGCGATCATCGGACGGATAAAGCCCGGTCGCGCGGGGCCCGAGCTAGTGCTGATCTACATCGAGGCTGAGGGCGATCCGATCGTCGACGACGCCGCCCCGCTCAAGGGAACGCGGGACAGCCAGACGAGCGCCATCGAGGAGGTCCTCGCGATGGCCTTCGAAGAGCTGGCTCCAGAAGAAGAAGAGGAAGAAGAAGAGGAAGAAGAGGAGCTCGACGAGGACGAAGGCGACGAGGAGGAAGAAGAGGAAGAGGAGGAAGACGAGCCCTTCGACTTCGATGCTCACCAGGTGGGCTCAGAGCTGTTCAGCCTCGAGGCAGGGTTTCAGTTCGGCGGCCGCTCCTTCTCCTATTCCGACCCGATCACCCAGAACCTCAGGCCCTACGACGTCTTCGGCGTGCCCGCCATCGTCGTAGGCGGGGAGATCTATCCAGCCGCCACCACGGGCATCACGGCACTGCGCGACATAGGGGTGTCGCTGTCCTACATGCATGCCCTCGGCCTCTCGTCCCAGACCGCGGATGGCCGCTATCTGTTCGGCACCTCGTGGAACCGTTTCCACGTCGGCTTGCGCTATCGAATCCGGTTCGGCGAGCCTGACGACAACCCGGTGGTGCTGAACCTGGACGGCCGCTTCAAGATGCTCAACTTCACCTTCGAGGCGGAGAACGAGGAATCAGCCACCATCGTCGACGAGATTGGCACCGTGGGGTACTCGTTCATGCGTCTCGGCGTGGACGCCCGCCTGCCCATCGGTTCGGTCTTCGCGCTGATGCCGAAATTCGGCTACGACGCGCCCCTGAGCGGCGGCGAGGTCTACGATCGCTTCAATGACCCGTCGCTCGGCGCCATCGACATGGGGCTAGCCTTCGCGCTGGTGATCGCGTCGGGGTTCGAGGCCCGCGCTGGGATCGACTACCTGCGCATCTTCTCATCCTTTGATCCCCAGGTCGGCAATGCCTACGTGGCTGGCGGCGCGCTGGACGAGTTCATCTCGTTGAAGATCGGATTCGGTTACGTGTTCTGAGCAGGAGGCTTCCCGATGTCGGCACCCCGAACAGCACCACGACCACCGAAGCGCCGCCTCCCGTTCTGGGCGGTGGCAGCGACCCTCGCGCTCGCCCTACCCTGCCTGATCGGCTGCCCCGGCGAGCTGGATGACCCGGACCGGTTCAAGTCTGACGCGGCTGCCGGAGGTGGCTCGAGCACCAGCGGAACGGGCGGGAGCACCAGCGGAACGGGTGGGAGCACCAGCGCGTCGAGCAGCAGCACCACCAGTGGCACCGCCGGTAACGGCGGAGCCGGCGGCGCCTAACCGCCCCACTCGTAAGGCCCGATGTCCCAAGCCGTGCCGGCAGGTCGCGGCTGACCGTCGTAGTCCTGATCCAACGTGAGGCCGAAGCGGTCCTCGGTCACCTGGCTTAGATCAGCACCTGCGTCGATGCTGGGACTGCCCGTGGTGGGGTGGAAGTCGAGCGAGCCGGCATCGACCAGCAGCGGATCGGCCACCAGGCAGTTGGCGCATTGTCCGGTAGCGGCGGTGAGCTCGACCAGGTCGGAGAAGGGGCCACCTGACCCCCATCGGACCGCGATGGCGCCGTCACTCTGAAACATGAGGTTGTGGTCCATCTCCGACCCTTGAGCGACAGCCTCGGACTCGACGCACAGATGGTATCCCTCGCCGGTGGCGAGATCGCCGATGAGATTGTTACTCGCCACGATGGAGTGGCCGTCACCGCCAACGCTGATGATCCCCTGGTGAGAGCCCCACAACAGGTTGCCTGCGATGGTGGTGCGCCCCTCGTTGCGAACCCGAATTCCGGCACCGGGATACCAAGGTGAGTCCGGGTCGTGTTCGTCACTGCCCACGAAGATGTTGTCGTGGATGATGTTGCCGATCAGGTAGATCTCATCAGCGCTGTGGGATGCAGTGATGCCGGTGGACGTGCAGCCCCAGATCTCGTTGTTCCAGACCAGCACATCCTCAGCGTGACCGTCAGCCTCGTGGATCACGATGGCCGTGCCGTAGCCCTGAGCCACCCCCTGCGACAGCCCCGCATAGCTGTGGAGCTGGTTCTGATAGATGAACACCCCGCGGCAACCCTTGAGATCGATGGCGTTCTCCTGATCGTCATGCATCTCGTTGCGGCCGATGTAGATGCGGCTGGGGTAGTTGTAGGGCGGCTCGCGGTAGTACTGCACCTGAACCGAATCGCCGCTGTTGTGGTGGAGGTGGTTTTCCAGAATCCACACGTCCCGAGCGTTGGCCGCGACGCCGACACCGTGAATGTCCCGCTCCGCCTCGGTCGCATCACCGTTATCGTGGATGTGGTTGCGATAGATGACGATGTCGTGGACGTATTCGCCGCTGTCGGAGTGGGCGTTAGACACGGCGATCATCGAGCTGTTGCCGGTAGCGCCCAAATCGCTGTTGTAGTTGTGCGCCTCGCAGTCCCGGATGGCGACGTGGTGGACTTGATCGACCCCATCGGGATTGCCTGAGACCGAGAAGCAGGGCTTGGCCTCACCGCCCAGATCGCAGTCGATGTTCTCGATGATCTGGTAGCCGCCCCGAAGCCGGAAGGTCATGGTGACGACCGGTATCTCGTCCGGCGTGCCGCGAATGAAGATCGGCTCGGCTTCGGTTCCGCTGCCACGCAAATCGAGCTCATCACCGACATAGGGGCCGCCATGGATCTCGACGACGTCGCCGGGGACGAGATCCTCGGGAATGGTCAGGCGGGGCGTGTCAGGCGTCCCGTAGAGGTTGTCTTCATCGGTAGCCGAGAGGTGAGCATTGTCGACGTAATAGGTAAAATAGTCAGCGGAACCGTATGTATTTTCTACAGTTTCTTCGACACCGAAGGTCGGCGACGGAATCCCGTCTAGCGGCAAGCCCTGGCCTCCACCGCCGGCCTGTGGATCGCCTGACCAGGTCTCTTCGGCGTCGCCACAGCCGAGAGTGATCAGCAATGCAGCGGTCAGTAGCAAAGGCGGCAAGGCGCGGTGGTTCATGGGAAGGGTCCTGCGTGAAAGTCGAGACTCGAGGCCGAGAACCGAGCCACGAGCGTCGAGTGCCGAGCCACGAGCGTCG
>JAUVCD010000094.1 GCA_030590865.1 Myxococcales bacterium
CGTTGCGGCGAAAGTCGCGCACCGTGTTGCTCAGGTAGCGCTGCCGTTCCGGTGTCAGCCTTGGTTGGGTGGCGGCGAAGGCTTTCACCACCTTGGCCAGATCGGCGTCCAGCCAGATCGAGGTCACCAGCTTGTCGGTCTTGGTCTCGCACCCTCGCGCTGCGTTTCTGACGGCCTCGTCAGGATGAGCCACACCCACCAGATAGGGAAACTCGGAGGCATTGTTGATGGACAGGAAGGCGTCGTCGAGCCGTCCCAGGGTGCTCTCCCAGCTGAGCGAGGCCGGGCTCGTGACATCCACGGTCTTGATGCGCTCGATGATCTTCCGGGCCAGGGCGAGATTGTCGTCACACAGGCGAGTCACCCCATGCACCGACATGCCCAGGGCTACGGGATCGAGAACCGCCAGCGCGATGTCCGAGTCGTCCAGCTCCCCGCTAGCACCGGCTGTGGCCCCTCCGGCCCCTGCAGGCACCAGCGGCTGACCCGCCGGATCGGTAGCCGGCGGCACCAGCTGCCCGCCGTTGCAGGCGGCGAGCAGGCCAGCCAAAGCTGCCACCATCGCCAAGCCCGGTCGTCCTCTGCTCTGCTCCCTCATTGGTCCTACTCCTCGGAAGGCTAGGCGATACACCTGGCAGCCCGGCGCGGGGAATGAAATGAGATGACCCCCACCGGCTTGGCAGCCAGCAGGGGCCATGGGGTGGACTCAGGCAGCGGTGGCCGAGGGCCAGGGATGCCTAGGTCCCAGTCAGCAGTGAGCCACGATCATGGCGCCATGACGTGGACGCCGCACAGGTAGTGGCGGCTGGTCACACCGGAGATATCGGTGGTCGCCGAGATGCGCATGTAGTGGGTCCCGGTCACGGTGGCCGTTACCGGCCCCTTGGAGGGATTGGCACCGGTACCCCAATAGATGTCCTGAGTAGCGGTCTCGAGATCCGTCTGGGCCACGGTACCTGGGATGTCGGAGGCTTGCTCGAACCAGTCGACGGTGAAGTCGCCTACCCCGGAGCCGGCGCGCTGGGATGAGCAAGCAACGGCGATTTGATCGCCGGCCGTTACGTCGGCGAAGCTCCAGAAGTCCACGTCGTTGATCGGCATGTTGCCGCCGAGGAAGTGGCTGACCGTGCCGGTATTGGGATCGGTCTGGGGATTCGTATCCGTGTCGGCGTTCGCATGGGTCTCGTTGACCTCCGGGCCAGTGGTCTCCTGGGTGTTCAACTGGTCGGAGGTGCTGTACTTCATGAAGTAGAAGTCATTGGCGCCCATGGTCGTGCCCGGCCGCTCGACCCACACGTAGTAGGTGAGGCCGGCGGTGACCGGAACCTGGCTGAAGCCGTCCGAGCCGTTCTGATAGTCGAGCTGAGCCAGCACCGTGACCCCATCGGCCATGAGGACGTTCAGGATGCCTGGTCCCGTGGTGGAGCCGTAGCCGTCGATGCCCGAGGGCCCGAAGTTGGTGTTGAGGCCTAGGGTGTTGCTTGGCGGAATGATCTCGAAGACGTCGACGTCGTCGCCTGGGTCGAGCATGCCAGCGAGCTGGGTGAAGACCATGCTCGTGTCACCGGTGTTGACGCTCAGGCTGTCCTGGGCCGTGCCCACCGTGTCGTTCGACCCAGCCGTCGTCGCATCACTATCCTCGTTGTGATAGTCGTACAGATCGAAGTCGATGGGCAGCATGATCAAGCGGTAGCTGTAGCTGGGATCACCCTCTGGGGTGTCGCCGTACCACTCGCTGAACTCCATCACTCGCGCGCAGTAGGTGCCCGCAGTCTCGACTCGGAAGAACAGCTCGCTGTCGGTGCTGATCCGCGGGGTCTGGTCGTCCGCCTCGGCCAGCTGGCTGGAGCCGTCGGCGTTGTAAAGCGTGACCACCGTGTCGATCATGCCCGTGTCGTCGTCAGGGTTGGCGTCGGTGGACAGCTGAATCCACTGGCCAGCCTCGGCGGTGAAGGTGAAGAAATCCTCGTCGCCTGCCGGGTTGATGATGGCCGTACCTTCGTAGAAAGCGCCGCCCAGGGTGTTCTCGAGCTCTTCCATGGCCACGGCGTCGGCGCAGCTGGTGCTCTCGTCCACCGAGGTGCTGCCGCCCTCACCGCCGCCCGACGAGGTCGGGGTGGTGGTGGTGGTGCCTGAGGAGGTGGTCGACGACGACGACGTGCCGCCGCCGCCCGTGCTGGTCTCGGGATCTGTGTCCGAGCTGCAACCCCCCGAAATACCAGCAATTGCTGTACCTACGACCAACAAACCTAACAGGTGCGATGTTCTCATCGATGACTCCAGTGCGAACGAATAAGGACGGTTAATGGGGTGGCTCCACCTAGCGGGACAGCCGCAATGTGGGGGAACCACCGACACATGGGCGCTGTTTTCTTACATCTTGTCGTTGTTCCGAGCAAGGTGAAACACTCAAAAGACGGCAAGTTGGCGCCCTCAGCGTTCAGGCCGCAAGGGGCCCCGACGTTCGACACGACGGGCCTCGGCAGAGCGGCTCGGGGGGCGTGTCGGGGGCGCCGTCGCCGGCCCATTGTTCTTCGGTCTCTTGATGATGTAGGGGCGCGCGAACTTGGATGTGCAGGCGTAATAAGGATCTCGGTAAAACTCCCAATGCACGTAGACTTTGCCGTCAGGGGAAATGATCGAGTCCGGCGGCTTGCCGAAGGGACCGGCTGCCTCGAGCGCGCTGAGCGCCCCGATGTCGAAGGCGGTGACCCCGCTGGGCTTCACGACGCCTGAGCGGATCACCTTGCCGCTGCGCCCGTCGAGCACCATCTCGACGTGGGAGAAGAGCTTCATGTTCGAAAGCCGATCGTTCGCGTCGAGTTTGCGCAATGAGCCGAGGAAACTGTCAGCGAAAATCGGGTGGATGCGATTGTGCATCTTGTTGATGTAGGACGCGAAAGGCACTCGGGCAGCGTTGAGTGAGGTCTGGTTCCCAGGCTTGACCGATGGGTCGTAGTTCTCGATGGCAGCGCGATACTTCTGAAAGTCGTTGCCCTTGAATTTGCCGCGATGGCGGCTCAGACGGGTGTTGCGAGCCTTCTCTTGCTCTTTGCGCAGATGGTTGATGCCCAGGGCTTGCTGCAAGCCATAGGCGTTGATCGTGTATTTGTTCGGCAGCCGGCTCGGCACGCCTTGGATGTGTCGCGACCCCCGGATGGCTTTGCGCCCCTTGCGCCCCGCCTGGGCTTTGCGCTGGTCTCCCTCGTCCGGAGAAATCGACCACTTGCCCCGGGGGCTGCTTAGCGCCTCGGGTGGAGCCGGTCCCAGCGCGGCCTCCCGCGCCTTCATCCCCTTGCGGCCGAGGGTGCCCTGCTGGCCCACGTTCGGATCGTTGCTGCCCGCCATGCTTCGGGCCACCGGATCGTCAGGTGGGCTTTGGGGACCGTCTTCCGAGCCTGGCCGTGGGTCGCCCTCGTCGTCGCTCTCGACGCTGTGGCCCCGCATATTTTCAGTGTGGTTGCCCGGGGTCTCGAGGCTCGGATCGGCCTCCTCGGGCCGGCCGCCACCGGTGGGCTTGGAAGCGTTCTGATCGTAGGAGCGAAACCGCGCCATCGACTCTTCTTTGGTCCGGTTGGCGTGGTCTGCGATCCGCCTGGCGTTGGGATTGTCGGGCTGGTTCTTGTCCAGCGACGGATCGTTGATGACGGCGATGCGACCGTCCGGCTTGGGCAGCTCGAGAATCTGGGCTGGCTTCTTCTCAGGCTTCTTCGGCTCAGGAGGCTTGTCAGTCGTCTCGGGTTTGGGCGGCGGGACCTTGGCGACCGCAGCCGGCTTCTTCTTCTCTGGCGGTTTGGACCTCGGCGTGGGCTGCTCTTTAGGCGGCTTGGGTGGCGGCTGGGGCTGCGCTGATGCCGCCGTGGGCGGGAGCGGTTCTGGCTCGGCCTCGTCGTCCGTGTCGTTCGTCTCGTCCCGGAGGGCCTTCTTCTCTTCCGGCTCCTCCTCCTCTGGCTCGAGCGCCTCGTCGTCCCACAGCTCGACTGAGGTCTCCGGTCCGAAGCGCAAGCGCACGTCCTGACGAACCGAGCGGGCGAAGGCGAGAATCGCCGCGCGCTCGGTCTGGATGATCGCCGCGTGGGTCGCGCCGCCGCCGCCCAGAAAATGGATGACCATTGCCGCGGGCAGCCACAATGCGAACGGAATCTGGCCTTCGCGTAGCATCAAAGCGTCGGGCGTTGGGCAAACGACAGCATCCGGGAGATTCTCACCCCTGGAAAACACACGGTGAACGTTGGATCAGTCCTGCCTTAAGCTAGCATCGGCCAGAACCCTCGGCAATGCAGCTCGGGGCTGGATCCAGCGCTCTGCGAGGCCCTGGGCCGGCCCGCTCGGCCAGGCGCTGGCGGGCCGTTCACACCTTGCAGATGCCATCCCAGTGCTCGGCGATCTCTTGGGCGGTCCAGGGCGCGTCCTGGTCCTTGAGCTTGCCCCTGCTCTGCACCAGCGCGAGGCGATAGACCCGGCTCCCGCACACGCCCAGCAGCTGGCCCGTGCGGTCTCCACACAGGTCAGAGGCCAGCATCAGCGCGGCTGGTGCGACATGCTCCGGGGTAAGCTCACCGAGGCTGTCGAGCTCTGACTGATGGGCCGTGGCCTGAGTCTTGGCGACCGGCGCGATGGCGTTGACCGTGATGCGGTGGCGCTGCAGCTCGATGGCGGCTACCCGGGTCAAGCCGTAGATCCCCGCCTGGGCCGTCCCGAGGTTCGCCTCTCGGCCCTGGCCCTGCAGGGCAGACAGGCTGGTCGTGTTGACGATACGGCCACCCTCACCTTGACCGACCAGCTGCTTGGCCGCCGCTTGGGTGAGCAGAAAGGCCGCCTTCAGGTGGGCGTCCACCACGGCGACCCAGGCCGCTTCCGTCATCTCCAGGAGGGACTGGTCGTCTCGCCGGTCGACGCTGTTGACCAGGATGTCCAGCCGGCCCAGCCGCGCGACCGCTTCCGCCACGATAGCTTCGGCCCCGGCAGCCGAGCTCGCCGCCGTCGTGCACGCCGTGGCCACCCCTCCAGCCGCTTCGATCTCTCCAGCGACCTGCTGGGCTGCCTGTCCGTTCGAGCCCGGGTCTGCCGCCGAGCCACCGCAATCGTGGACCACCACCTGCGCGCCCTCGGCGGCAAAGAGCAGCGCCGTAGCGCGCCCGATGTCGGCTCCGGCGCCGGTAATGATTGCGACCTTGTCGTCCAACAGTCCCATAGGCTCCGCCATCCGGTGCAGGTCCGGTCCACCCGCGCTTCTAGCACCACCACCGGGCCGCCAGGCAAGCTATGCTGAGGCTCGTGTTGCGATTGACTGGTGCCGTCAGCCTGACGGCCGGGGCGGTGGCGCTCGCTGTCGGTTGCGGAGAGGCCGAGCCCGACCCGCTGCCCCAGCCCGAGCCGACCGAGGTTACTTTCCCTCCCGAGTTCTTGTGGGGCACCGGGACGGCGGGCTTTCAGATCGAGTCGGGGCTCGATCATACCGATTGGGGGATCTGGGCCTCTCTGCCGGGCAAGATCGCCGGCGACGACCAGCCCAACGACGGCCCTGATGCGCTCGCCCACATCGCCAGTGACGTTGGGCTGATGGCGACTATGGGCCTCACCAGCTATCGCTTCTCCATCGAGCTGGCGCGGGTGTACCCGACCCGCGCCGATTTCGACGCCGACACGCCAGATGTGGCCGGGTTGGCCGCCTACGACGAGCTGATCGACGCCCTGGGGGACGAAGGTATCGAGCCGCTGGTCACCCTTCACCACTTCGTCTGGCCTAGCTATGTGCGAGACCCCACTCAGCCCACCGAGCCCCAGGGCTTCGAGCGGGACGATACGGTCGCTCTGTTCGAGAGCTGGTGCTCCCGCATGGGCGCCCATTTCGGTGATCGCGTCGATCTCTGGGTCACCCTCAACGAGCCGCTGGTCGAGGCATCGGTGGGTTACCTCGCTTCCATATTCCCACCAGGAGTGAGCGACACCGATCGCTTGGTGGCCGTGATGAAGCGGCAAGTGCACGCCCATGCCCGCTGTTACGACGCGCTGCACGAGACGGACCAGACCGATGCCAACGGCGATGGCGCCGCCGCCATGGTGTCCATCGCCAAACACGATCGCGTCTACGAACCCTTCGACGCCAGTCTCGACACGGATCTCGACGCCGTCGAGCGGGCGACCCATTTCTGGAACCGATGGTTCACCGACGCCATCGTCTTAGGTGACCTGGACGAAGACTTTGACGGTGACGTCGACGTCACCGGCGATCCTGCGCTGGTCGGTCGGGCCGATTATCTGGGGCTCAATTATTACGGCGTGTCGAGGGTGGGCACCCTGTCGCTCGAGCTGCCCCATGTCGGCCCCGTACCGGTACAGATCGCCCTGTTGAACGATCGACCCAAGACCGACTTGCGGTGGGACATTTACCCTGCCGGTTTCGCCGTCGTGATCGACGACATGGCCCGCTACGGCCTGCCGATCTACATCACTGAGAATGGCTTGGCCGATTCGGAGGACGTGAACCGTTCCCGGTTTCTGGCGGAGCATCTATTCGAGATCGGCAAGGCTATGTTGCGTGGAGTAGACATTCGCGGCTACTACCACTGGTCGTTGATCGACAACTTCGAATGGGCCGGCGGCTTCTGTCCGCGCTTCGGCTTCTACTCTGTGGACTACGACTCACCTGAACGAACGCGATCGGCCACCGCAGCGGTGCCACTGATGGCAGATATTGCGGCCACCTTGCGGCTCACCCAGGCCACCATCGACGGGTTGCCAGCCTACCTGTCCGCGCCTGCACCTTGCGAAGGCTTCTAGCATCCCGCAGCAGGCGGGTTCCGAGCACCATGACCAAGCGCTTCTACGTCACCACGCCGATCTATTACATCAACGACGTGCCCCACCTGGGCAGCGCCTACACCACCATCGCCGCTGACGTGATGACACGCTATCGACGATTGCGCGGCTACGACTCGCTGTTTGTGACCGGCACCGACGAGCACGGCCTCAAGATCCAGCGCGCTGCGGAGGCCCGGGGGCTCACGCCCCAGGCCCTGGCCGACGACGTGAGCGCTACCTTCCGCGACACCTGGCCCCAGCTGTCCTGTGAGGCCGACGATTTCATCCGCACCAGTTCAGCCCGGCACCAGCGCGGCGCTCAAGAGATCTGGAGTCGTATTGCAGCGGCTGGTGACATCTACCTCGGCCACTACGAGGGCCTCTACTGCGTCGGGTGTGAAGCCTATTTCACCGAGAAAGAGCTGAAACAGCCTGGCAACCTCTGCCCGATCCACAACACCGCAGTCGAGGCGGTCAAGGAGGAGAGCTACTTCTTTCGGCTGTCCAAATATGGCGATCGCTTGCTGGCCTTCTACGACGCCCATCCCCACTTCGTCCAACCCGAGGGCCGGCGGAACGAGGTGTTGAGCTTCGTCAAGGGCGGGCTCCAAGACCTGTCGGTGTCCCGCACGACGTTCCGTTGGGGCGTGCCGGTGCCAGGCAACGACCAGCACGTGATGTGGGTGTGGATCGACGCTTTGTCGAACTACTGGACCGCCCTGCAGGAGCCAGCGGACCACGCCAAATACTGGCCCGCCAGTGTGCACATCGTCGGCAAGGACATCTTGCGGTTCCACGCCGTCTATTGGCCGGCATTCCTCATGGCAGCGGGGTTCGCCGACGACCAGCTGCCCGGCCAGGTGCTGGCCCACGGCTTCCTCACTTACGGCGGCCAGAAAATGAGCAAGTCGCTCCGCAACACGGTCAGCCCGATGGCGCTAGCCCAAGCGGTCTCACCCCAAGTGGGCGTGGACACGGTTCGGTACTGCCTGATGCGTTCCATCTCTTTCGGCTACGACGGGGACTTCTCCATCCAGGACGTGCTCAACCGTTACGCCACCGATTTGGGTAACACCTTGGGCAACTTGCTCAATCGGGTTCACCCCTTCGCGCCCCCGGCCCTCGAGGCGGCTGACTACGGCCCGCTGGAGCAAGAGCTTCGCAGCGCGATGGAGAAAGCTGCCAAGAGCGCCGCTGAGGCCTTCGACGCATGTTCCCCCACCCGCGCTCTGGAGGCCATTTGGGCAGGCCTGAGCGCAGCCAACGTTTACGTCGACAAGGCCGCACCCTGGACGGCTCGCAAGCAAGACCCTGGGCGAGTGGGCACTATCGTCACGACCCTTGCCGAGGTGCTGGAGGCGGCGAGCGTAATGGTGGCACCGGTGATGCCGGCAGTGGCCGCTGGCATGCGGGAGCAGCTGGGTCTCGAGCCTTTGACCGCCGAGCTAGACCGGGACCAGTGGCCCTTGACGATGGGCTGCCGACCACCGGGCACCGGCTTGAAGCCAGGGGAGCCGCTCTTTCCGCGGCTCGACAAGGCGCGGGCCGCGGCCTTGCTGACAGAGTTCGCCTCGCCAGCAAAGGCGGATGAGACCCCAGCGACCGCCGATCCACCGCCAAGCAAGCCGACCGTCGCCTTCGACGACTTCGCCAAGCTCGACTTGCGGGTCGGCGTCGTGGTTGCGGCCGAGAAGGTCAAGAAGAAGGACCGGCTGCTGGCCTTGCAGGTCGACGTGGGGGACGCCGAGCCACGCCACCTGGTGGCGGGCATTGCCGGGAGCTACCAACCCGAGGCGATCGTGGGCCGGCGCGTTGTCGTGCTCTGCAACCTCGAGCCTCGCAAGTTTGGCAAGGGCCTGGTCTCCGAGGGCATGCTCTTGGCGGTCAATACCGCCGACGGCGTCACCCTCTTGGCGGTAGACGGTGAGCCACCGGTAGGCAGCGCGGTAAGCTGACCGCCTTACCCCAGCCTGAATTGTCCCGACCTTTCGGCTTGCGGTCCGCCTAGGTCTTGGGGAGGATGCGCGCCGTTCAAGTGGCCGAGACCACACCTCGGGGCTCAGGGGATCATCGGAGGTGTTCGGCTACCTTTTTCAGCCATCTCGAGGAGAAGGACTATGGCCAGCATCAAAGGCACCGAAACCGAGAAGAATCTGCTCAAAGCTTTCGCCGGAGAGTCTCAGGCACGGAACCGCTACACCTATGCCGCTGGCGTCGCTCGCAAGGAAGGCTATCGCCAAATCGAAGCGCTGTTCCAGGAGACCGCCGACAACGAGCGGGAGCACGCCAAGCGTTTCTTCAAGTTCCTCGAAGGTGGCGAAGGCCTGGAAATCACCGCGGCCTATCCAGCCGGCAAGATTGGCACGACGCTCGAGAACCTCAAGGCCGCGGCGGCTGGCGAGCACGAGGAGTGGACCGAGCTCTATCCAGCCTTTGCCGAGGTAGCCAAGAAGGAGGGCTTCCCCGAGGTAGCCGCAGCTTTCACCATGATCGCCAAGGTGGAGAAAGAGCACGAGGATCGCTACCTCAAGCTGGCCGAGAACGTGGAAAAGGGAACGGTCTTCAAGAAGGACGCCCCAGTGCGCTGGAAGTGCCGCAACTGCGGCTACGTTCACGAGGGCCCCGAAGCGCCTGCCCAGTGCCCCGCCTGCCTGCACCCCCAGCCCCACTTCGAGATCAAAGAAGAGACCTACTAGGTCTCTGGCGAGGGGCGTGCTCGGTGGCTCTGGGGTGAGCCGCGATAGGCACCGGGTGCGCGCTGCACGATCTCGACCGTCGACCTCGACCCTCGCCCTCGACCGTCGACCTCGACCCACCATGATAGAATGGCTCGATGGTGGGAGGAGAGTCGCGATGGCTGCTCGGCTGGGTCGTCGTAGCCGTCTTCGCGTGCTCTGGCTGCGCCGGAGATGACGCTGAGATCTGTCGGGAGGGCGGCTGCGGGGGCTCGCCAGTGGCTGACCCGTGTCTGCCACCCAACCGGTTGGTCGCCGGCGATTTGTGCTTGCCGCCTGGGGTGCAGGACAACGGCTGCAGCGCCGGTGAATACGACCCAGGAGACGGCAGCTGCCAGCCCGCCGGCATTCCCGCAGAGCTGTGCGGTACCGGTTTCGTGCCGACCGACGATGGCTGCACGCCGGTGCTGCCGGGCGCGCCCTGCCCCAGCGGCACCATGGCTCTTCCAGGCGAAAGTACCTGCCGCCCAGTCGCCCCCTGCGGGCCCGGCCCATGGGGTGACATTCCGGTGGAGACGAGCACCGTCTATGTTGACGCCAGCCACACTGGCGGCGCCAGCGATGGCTCGGCAACCAACCCTTTCGTCACCATCGGTGAAGGACTTGACGCAGCGAGCCCTGGCGCCATCGTCGCGGTGGCCGAAGGCAGCTACCCGGAGAGCCTCGAGATCACCAAACCAGTGCGACTGTGGGGCCTGTGCCCGGACAAGGTCGAGGTGCTGGGAGCCGACCCGGAGGCCCGCGTCATTTTCGTGCGCCCAGGGGGCAACGGCACCGAGATCCGCTCGCTGGCCATCAGCGGTGCCCGAATCGGCCTGCTCGTCACCGGCGCGCTGAACGTGGTGGCCGAGACGCTATGGGTGCACGACCTCAGCGGCGCAGGCATCGACATCGAGGATTCGCTCGGACCTACCTCGGTCACGGTCAGCGACTCGCTCGTCGAGCAAGTACACGAGCTTGGGATCCTCGTCGCTGACGCCGACGTGACCATCGAGCGCTCGGTCGTGCGGGACACCCAACCGCTGGGTAACGAGGCGGGGCATGGGATCCTCGTCTCCCACGGCGGTGCCGGCGCCCGGCCAATCGTGCTGGTCTCCCAGGTCCTGGTCGAGCGCAATCACAAGGTGGGCTTCTTCGTCGCTGGCGGCGATGTGACCGTGGTGGACTCGGTGGTGCGCGATACCCTGCCGCGGCCGCTGACCCAAGGCGATGGCTGGGGCGTGAAGATTCGAGAATCGGTGAACACCTACGTCCCCAGTCGGGCGGTGTTGCGGGGGCTGCACGTGGCGGGAAACCACCAAGTGGGCATGAGCATCCACGGATCTGAGGTGACGGCCGAGGCCGTCACCATCCGCGAAACCCAGCCGCAGGCGGCCACGGCAGAGCACGGGGCGGGGATACAAGTTCAAGCGGACGATAGCGATTTCCCGTCCCACGTCAGCCTGCGAGCCTCGGTCATCGAGAACAATCGCCTCGTTGGGTTGCTGGCCCGCAACTCGCACGCCGTCATCACAGGCATCATCGTGCGAAATACCCGACCCCAGCAATCCGACGACACGGGTGGCCACGGCGTCGACCTCGGCAACACCGCCTGGGCCGACACGGCACCGGTAATCAGTCTCGAGGGAAGCCTGATCGAAGGCAGCCACGATGTCGGTTTGCTCGTGCTGCGCGGCGCCGCCACGGTGGTGGGAACCGCAGTTAGGGACACCCAACCCCAGCCATCGGATGGCACAGGCGGGTCGGGTATAGCTGTTCAGTGGGACGGGTGGGCCCACCTGGCCGGCTCTCTCGTCGAGGGCAGCGCGGACAGCGGCTTGCAGGCCTTCGCTACTGAGTTCACCGTCGAAAGCACCTTGGTGAGCGCCACCCAGCCGGCCAGTGGGCTCTTCGGAGACGGCGTCATTTCGTTCGGCGGGGCTTCGGTCGTGCTGTCCCATTCCCAGATTGTCACCAGCACTCGCGTCGGGCTGGGCTCCTGGGGCGCGACCGCTGCGATCGCCAACAGCGCCCTTGAATGCAACGGCATCGATCTCAACCTCGACCCTTATGAGGACGTCCCCGGGACCATCGAAGACCTGGGCGACAACACCTGCGGCTGCGAAGGGGAAACGTGGCTGTGCAAAGCCCTCTCCGCCGGCATCACCGCCCCTAAGCCACCGGAATAGAGCTGGCCCTCCATCGAAGCGACGCCTTCCTGTCGGCGCCTCCTCTGAGCACCAGCCTGTCGCTAGATCTTCGGTGTAACAAATCCCACCGCCATGAGACGGTGCAACACGGGGCAAATCTGGGCGGCGGTGGTGGTGCTGAGCGGGCCGGCTCGTGCGGCCTGCAAGGGAGGATGGAGCATGAAGATGTCCATCGCTAGGGTAGCTCCGTTTGCGGTCTTGCTCGGCGGATGTAGCGCCTGCACCCGCCAGCCGAGCTCCGCCGATCCATCCGACGGTCCGATGGAGGACCCGCAGCAAGCAGAGCCGCATCGAGACGAACCATTGTGGGTGGTTTACCTCGATCAGGGCCGCATCGAGCTGCAACGAGTGGACCGCCCGGCGTCATGGCAGAGCTTTGCTCGACTGGGCTCGAGCCGGCTGGTCTGCGCGCCTGCACCCGCGGGCTGTCGATTGCTCGACTGACGACTCGGAACGGCTCTCAAACCCTAGTCCGCCACCCTCGCCGCCGCAGCGTGAGCTCACAGCGGGCAATGCTGCTCGCCGTGGTACATCGATGCCACGCAGCGGTTGCAGGGCTCGCAGCGTGATACGGCCGGCTCGGGCTGCTTGAGTCGGACGACGAAATCTGGCTCACAGATCAGCGCCCGGGCCATGGCCACGAAGTCGAAGCCAGCATCGAGCACCCGGTCGATGGCGAGGCGGTTCTGGAGTCCGCCCACGAGCACCAGGGGCAGGTCGACGGTGCCGACGACTTGTTGAGCGAGGTCGAAGAAATAGGCCTCCTCGAAGGGAAAGCACTCGACCACCAGCTTGCCGAAGAGCCTCATGCCCAGCTTCTTGAGCTGGTTGCGCTCGCCAGCAATGAGGTCGTCGAGCGGCAGGTCGCCTCGCAAGATGTACCAGGGGGTGCGGTTCGCGAAGCCGCCACTCAGCACCAGACCGTCGGCGCCTTCCTGCTCCGCCAGGCGGGCCACGGCGACGGCCTCGTCCACCTCGAGCCCCCCGTCGAAGCCATCCCGCAAGTTCATTTTAACGATAACGCCGAGATGGCTACCGGCAGCGGCCCGGACGGCGCGCAGTGCCTCGACCATCAGCCGTGCCCGACCGTCCAGCGACCCGCCCCAGCGGTCTTTGCGCCGGTTGGTGTAGGGCGATAGGAACTGGCTGATGAGATAACCATGCCCAGCCTGCAGCTCCACCACGTCGAAGCCGGCCTCCTTCGCGATGGTGGTGGCTTTGCCGAAGGCGTCGATCAGCTCGGCGATGTCGGGCTCGGTCATCGGGCGCGGCAGGTTGAGGCCGAAGAGGTTCAGCACCCGGGAGGGGGCCAAGACCGGCTGCCCGGTCACCGCGCCATCGGCCATGAAACCGGCGTGGCCAAGCTGGAGCGCCGCCGCTCCACCCTCGCGATGCACGGCATCGGTCAGCGAGCGGAGCTCATCTTTGATCCCCTCGTGAAGCCACATTTGGTGGGAGAACGTGCGCCCCCCAGGGGAGACGGCCGCGTAAGCCACCGTGGTCAAGCCGACCCCACCGGCGGCCATTTGGCGGTGGTGCTCGATCAGCGCTGGAGCGGGACGGCCATCAGGGCACATCCCTTCGAAGGCTGCCGAGCGAATGGTGCGATTGGGAAGCTCGATGGGGCCGATCTTGCCCGGTGTGAACAGCTTGCTCATTGCTTTGGGGGGTCGGTCTGGGTGGTCAGGCTGCCAAGCCAGCGAGCCAGCCGGGTCGCACCTTGGGCGCCTCGTGAGAAGCCCGGACCGGCCAGGCGCTTGAGCCGCCACAGTTGGGGCAACAGCGGGGCTGGCGTGACCAGGCTGTCGTTGCGCGCGACAGCCCGCAAGATGGCGCGGGCGACCCGGTCCGGGTCGCCGGCAAGGTTGGCGAAAGCCCAGTCGAACAGCTCAGCCCAGCGACCTGGGAGGCGCAGTTGTCCGTCAGCGACGAGGTTGGACCGCACCATTCCCGGGCATACCGCCGTCACCCCGACCCGGCCGGCGAGCTCCAGTGCCAGCGCCTCAGAGAGACCGACTAGCGCGAACTTGGTGGCGCAATAGGGCGCCACATAGGGAAAGCCCACCAGGCCCGCGACCGAGGCGACGTTGACGATATGACCGCCGCCTTCCTGTTCGAGCATCGCTGGCAAGAAGGCTGCTATGCCGTTGATTACGCTGCCAATATTGGTATCTATCGCGCGGTGCCAATCCTGAGCGCTCAAGGTCTCCGCCGGTGCGGCCAGCAAGGTGCCCACCCCGTTCTGCAGCACATCGACCCGCCCCTCATCGTGGAAGATCTTCGCCGCCAAACTAGCGACTCGGTCAGGATCGGTGCAGTCCACGACATGGGGACTGGCGCTGTGGCCAGCCGCAACGAGCTCAGCGCTCGCCTCAGTCACCCGGCCTTGGGCCACATCGACCAGGTGGACACGGGCCCCGGCTCGGCCGAAGGCCTGAGCGGTGGCTCGTCCGATCCCTGAGCCGGCCGCCGTGACCACCACGACCTGGCCCGCGAACGGTCCCGGCCTGGATTTCACGAGCTGCTCCTTGGGTCGGGAGCGGCAGGTCCTGGGGTTCGCTGTAACGACGGCTGGCGGCTCAAGCGGGTCATCAGTCCTCAGGGGCGTCGCGATGGGTGCCGTCGCCAGAGTCCTCGACGACGGTTTGCACCCGTCCTCGGTGTAGCCTGACGGTCAACCTGTCGCCAGCGGTCACCTCGGCGGCGTCGCTCACGACGTGGCCCGCTGGGGTCGTGGCGATGGCATAGCCACGGCCCAAGACGGCCAGCGGCGACAATGCCGCCAAGCGGCCCAGGGTCCCGGTCAGCTCGTGCTGCAGGCCTTGGAGACGGCTGGTCATGGCCGCACCCAGCTTGGGCCCCAAGGGGCTGAGCCGCAGCCGAGCGGCAGCCACGACGCGGCGCGGGTGTTGCGCTTCGAGTCCTCTGCGGGACGCCTCCAGAAGGCTGCGGCGCTGCCTCAGCCGACGCACCATGGACCGCTCCAGCCGGGCGCTCAGGTCGTCGAAACGCTGCCCTTGCTCCAGCACCAGAGTCCGTGGCTCGCTAAGCCGCCCCCGCAGCGCTGTGAGCCGTTCGCGAGCCTGGGAGAGGCGCTGGTGGAGACCTCTGGACAGCCGCACGTTCAGGTGTCCGAGGGTCGCTGACCGCTCGCCATGGTCGGGCACCAGCATCTCGGCGGCCTGAGAGGGCGTGGCGGCCCGGCGGTCGGCGGCCAGGTCACTGAGGCTGACGTCGACCTCGTGCCCCACGGCGCTCACGACTGGGAGGCCGGCGGCGGCGATGGCGCGGACCACTGCTTCGTCGTTGTAGGCAGCCAGGTCTTCAGCCGATCCGCCGCCACGGGTGACGATCATGGCGTCCATCCCCGGCAGCTGGTCGGTCGTCGCGATGGCGCTGGCGATCCGCTCGGCAGCTCCAGCGCCTTGTACCGGCGTGGGCACGAGCAGGATACGCACAGGGCCCCGTGAAAAAGCCACCCGGATCACGTCGTGAATCGCCGCCCCATCGCGGCTGGTGAGCACGGCGATGCACTGGGGGTTGGTCGGCAGCAATTGCTTGCGGTCGCTGTCGAACAGACCCTCGGCGGCGAGCTTGGCTTTCAGCTTCTCGAGCCGCTCGAGCAAGGCGCCGCGAGCGCTGCCGAGCACGTCGTCAGCAACGAGCTGCAGCCTACCGCGAGGGGCATAGACGGTCACTCGACCGGTCAAGACGACGCTCTCGCCGTCGCACAACAGCTGGCGAGCGCGGGCCGGAGCGCTGCGGTACATCACCCCATCGATGAGGGCGTCCTCTCGCTCGTCTTTGAGAGTGAAATAGGCGTGGCCACTGCCCGCGCGGTGCAGTCCAGAGATTTCGCCGCGGACCCGGACCGAGGCGGTGGCACCTTCGAGCAGCCGTTTGAGCAACCGGTCGAGGCCGGCGACGGTCAGTACCTCCGGGTCCCGGTCCGCCTCGGCAGGGCGCTTGCTGCTGGCGCGCTGCGGCGCGCCAGCAGGGCGCTTTGTGCCGGCGGCCCGTCCTTTCGAGCTCTTGGCACCACCATCGAACAACGGCAGCTGGGGAGTCTGCTTGCCAGCTCGGTCCCTCGCCATGGTCTATCGCTACTCCGACCAGCAGGCTGCGGAAAGGCGCCTCGTCGTTGCTGGCCGGCGCAGCGGTGTGATAGTCGACAGGCGTGTTTCGCAAAGTCCTAATCGCCAACCGCGGCGAGATCGCCGTTCGCATCATCCGCACCCTTCACGAGCTCGGCATCAGCGCTGTGGCGGTCTACAGCGACGTCGATCGGCATGCCCTCCACGTGAGGCTGGCCGACGAGGCGGTGCGCGTTGGCCCGCCGCTGGTCGCCGAGAGCTACCTCCGAGGGGACCGCATCTTGGACGCCGCCAAAAAAACCGGCGCCGAGGCGGTTCACCCGGGCTACGGTTTTCTGTCCGAGAACACCGATTTTGCTGGGGCCTGCGAGGCAGCGGGGATTGCGTTCATTGGCCCGCCCGCCGCGGCCATTGCCTCGATGGGCAGCAAGACCGAGGCCCGGGCGCGGATGATCGACGCCGGCGTGCCGGTCGTTCCAGGTGGGGAGGCCGGATCAGTCGATGAGGCCAAGATCACCGCCAGAAAACTCGGTTATCCGGTGATGATCAAGGCGGCGTTCGGCGGCGGCGGCAAGGGAATGCGTTGGGTCGCTGCGGAGGACGATCTGGCCAATGCCTACGAGCGCGCCAAGAGCGAAGCGACGGCCGCCTTTGGCGATGGGACGGTCTACCTCGAGAAGGCCATCGTGCGTCCCCGGCACGTCGAGATTCAAATCCTCGGTGATCGGGACGGCCAGTGCGTCCACCTCTTCGAGCGGGATTGTTCGATCCAGCGCCGCCACCAGAAGGTCGTCGAGGAGACCCCCTGCCCGGTGGCCTCGGGCGATCTGATCGACCGAATGGGCGAGGTGGCCGTGCGGGCCGCTTCCGCCGTTGGCTACTATTCGGCCGGTACCATCGAGTTCTTGCTCGACGAAAGTGGCGAGTTCTACTTCCTCGAGATGAATACTCGGCTGCAGGTCGAGCACCCGATCACCGAGTGGATCACAGGCATCGACTTGGTGCGCGAGATGGTGCGGATCTCTGCGGGCGAAGGGCTTGGCTATGATCAAGCGGCGGTGCAGCGGCGCGGCGCGGCCATCGAGTGCCGGGTCTACGCCGAAGACCCGCGGGCTGGGTTCCTGCCCAGCCCTGGGACCATCGACGCCCTGCGCGTACCGGCGGGCCCCTTCGTCCGGGACGACAGTAGCGTCTACGCGGGCGCCGAGGTGTCCAGCTACTACGATCCGCTGATCAGCAAGCTGACCGCGTGGGGCCCCGATCGACCGGCGGCATTGGCTCGAATGAGGCGAGCGCTCGGCGAATACGTGATCACCGGCATCCAGACCAACCTCTGCTTTCATGAGCGGCTGCTCCGCCACCCCGAATTCCTGAGCGGCAACTACCACACCGGGTTCATCGACGATCACCGGGCCGCGCTGATCGACGCGCCGGACCAGCTGCCCGGGAATGGCGAAGCGCTGGCCGTGGCCCTGGCCGTCGCCGTGGCCAGCCACCAACAGAGCACCGCTGGAGTAGCCGACGGCGATGGCGGAAACGGTCTGTCCCCCTGGGTGACCGCCCACCGGGCACGAGGCCTGCGATAGCGGTCCGCCGCCCGTCAGGACCCTAGTCGTTCTCCGCTGGGTCCCGCTGCTGGTCGAGCCACTGCTGAAGCAAGATGGCGGCAGCCTCGCCGTCGATGCGAGCATGGATGTCGCCCCGTGAGGCGCCCGCCTCGGCCAGACGACGTTCGGCTTGGACTGAGGTGAGCCGCTCGTCGATGGCCTCGACCTCGAGCCCGGTGGTCTCGGCAAGGCGCTGACAGAAGCGGGCCGCCCGCTGAGCGGCCACGCCATGTTCCCCTGACATCGACATCGGGAGGCCGACCAAGAAGCGGTCGGCCTGCTCAGCCTGAGCCAGCTTCAACAGCGCCTCCAGGAGCTGTTTCTGATTGCCCCCAGGCAGCGGGGATCTGGGATGAGCGAGCAGGCCGAGATCATCGGAGACGGCCACGCCAACCCGGGCCTTGCCCAGATCCAGGGCGATGACTCGTGGCTTGTCTTGCTGCTCGTTCATGGTGCTGGCGGCGGGCCGGACCGGATCTCCAGCAGTGGAGCATGGATTGCGGACCGGGGACAGAACCCGCCATGTTTCCGCTGTTGTGCCCAGCTTGGGCCTCCCTGGGGCTCCACCTTCCCGTTCCTGTTCTGGATTTCGTGGTCGACAGGGTGGTGCGAGGGTTGACCCCACGCTCCGCCGCTACCATAAGCCGCCAGACCATGGAGCTTCGGGCCGTCCGCGGGATGAAGGACATCCTGCCAGACCAAGTCGTGCGCTGGCAGCGGCTCGAGCAGCTGTTCCGTGGGCTAGTGCAGCGCCATGGTTACGGCGAGGTCCGCACGCCCCTCATCGAGACGACCGAGCTGTTCGTCCGCGAAATCGGTGAGGACACCGACGTGGTCGCCAAAGAGATGTATTCCTTCGAGCGTCACGGCGATCACCTGACCGTCCGCCCCGAGGGAACCGCAGGCTGCACCCGGGCTTACGTCCAGAACGCCGTGGCAGGCAAAGAGCCGGTGAGCCGCTGGTATTACATCGGACCCATGTTCCGCGCCGAGCGCCCCGCCAAGGGCCGCTTTCGGCAATTCCACCAGGCAGGCTGCGAGATTTACGGTGACCCTGGGCCGCTCTGCGACGCCGAGCTCATCGACCTGTGTGCCGAGTTCATCCAAGCGCTGGGCATCGACGCCTTTCAGATCCACATCAACTCGCTGGGATCGGGCGACATCCGCAAGCGCTATCGTGACGCCTTGGTGGCCTATTTCTCACCCTTGAAGCAGGGCTTGTCCGAAGACTCGAAGCGACGGCTAGAGACCAATCCGCTGCGAATTCTCGACTCCAAGGCCCCTCAGGATAAGGAGCTCGCCGTGGGAGCGCCTAGCGTCA